>NZ_MKSS01000344.1:0-59529 GCF_001897365.1 Hydrogenophaga sp. 70-12 | reverse complement strand
CCGATGTGCCCCTCTACCGCGCCGCGGGCGCCAACCTTTTCGCCCTCGGCTCCGACCTGGGGCTGCTCGTCAAGACCGCCGATGCGCTGGCCCAACGCCATTGCAGCGCGCTGGCGGCGAGCCCACGACAAGACTGAACCCACATGAACTACACACTCGAACCATTGGCCGCTGACGCGGTGAGCGAACCCGCGTCAAAAGGCCCGAGCTCTGGGCCCAACACCGGCCGATGCTGGAACGCAGCCTGGCCGAGTTCCGTCAGCTGCGGTTTTGCTACTCGTACGGCGATCTGCGTCCGGACATCTATGCCGCAGCGGTCCCGCTGCGCCGCGGCGCCCACTCGGAAATCCTCGTGATGAACTGCGTGGTGCAGTCCTACCAGATCCGCTCCGGCGATCTGGAGCGGGAAATCGGTCCTCGCTTGGCGGCCCTGGCCGAAAGCCTGGATGGTGGCGTGCGCTAGCCGCGCAAGGTCCACGCCTCAGGGGACAGGCGCCCCGGTGCGCCTGTTCCGCTTCGCCCGGGCGCGCAGCCGTTCGGCACGCCCTTGTCATTTCACGGTCAGCCGCAGCACCTTCCCGTCGCTGTCGTCCGTCAGCACATAGAGCCAGCCGTCCGGCCCCTCGCGCACGTCGCGGATGCGCTGGTTCAGTTCGGTCAGCAGGCGCTCCTGGTGCACCACGCGCCCGCCCTCCATCTGCAGGCGCACCAGGTGGCGGAACTTGAGCGAGCCGGTGAAGGCGTTGCCCTGCCAGGCCGCGCCGTAGCGGTCGCCGCGCAGAAACACCAGGCCCGAGGGCGCGATGGAAGGCACCCAGTACTGCACCGGCTGCTCCAGGCCCGCGCGGCTCGTCAGGCCGGCGCCGATGCGCCCGCCGCCGTAGTTTTCGCCGTAGGTGATGAGGGGCCAGCCGTAGTTCTTGCCGGCCTCGGGGCGGTTGAGTTCGTCGCCGCCCTGCGGGCCATGCTCGATGGTCCAGAGCGCGCCGTCCGGGCCCAGGGCCGCGCCCTGGATGTTGCGGTGGCCCAGGGTCCAGATCTCGGGCAGCGCGCGCGCCTGCTTCGTGAACGGGTTGTCGGGGTGCGGCTGGCCATTGGCCAGCACGCGCACCACCTTGCCGTGGTGGTTGTCCAGGGTCTGCGCGTCGTGCATGCGCAGGTAGCGGTCGCCCAGGGTGAGGAAGAAGCTGCCGTCGTCCGCCTGCACGATGCGGCAGCCGAAGTGCAGCCGGCTGCCCACCTTGGGCTTCTGGCTGAAGACCACGCGCAAGTTCTCGAGCGCGGTGCGGTCGTCCGACAGCCGCGCCGAGGCCATGGCGGTGGAATTGCCCACCAGCCCGGGCTCGCTGTAGCAGAAGTGCACGGTGCGGTTGCGGGCGAAGTCGCGGTCGGTGATGACGTCGAGCAGGCCACCCTGGCCCACGGCATCGACCTCGGGCAGGCCCTTGAGCGGCGGGCTGAGGCGGCCGTCGGCCTCCACCACCCGCAGGCGCCCGGGGCGCTCGGTCACGAGCAGTCGCCCGTCGCCGATGAAGGCCAGGCCCCAGGGGTTCTGCAGGCCGCCGGCCACCACCTCGGGCGTCAGGCGCACCGCCGGCTGGGCCAGGGCACCGGCGAAGGCCAGGCCGCCGGCCAGGGCGAAGAACAGGGGGCGAAGGCGTCGGATCATGGAATCTCCCATCGGTTCGAGGTGTTCAAGGCGTGCCCCGATGGAGGCGAGCGCCGGCGCCCGGGTTCCCGCAGGGCGTGTTCGCGCCCTAACCGAACGGCCGCACGCCGATCAGGAAGCCGTGCGCCCAGAACGCGAACACCACGTACAGCAGCAGGCCGCCCACCAGCGCGATGGCGTCGTTGGCCTTGCCGGGTCCGAAGGTGTGCGGGGCGCGCAGCAGGCCGGCGGACGCGCGGCGCTTGAGCGAGACCCGGTCGGCCACGGCCCAGGCCAGGAAGGCGCCGAACAGCACCACGTCCGCCAGGCCGCCATTGGCCAGCAGGTGGGCCAGCGCCCACAGCTTGGTGGCCGCCAGCATGGGGTGCTTCGCGGCGCGCTGGATGCGCCCGGGCAGGTAGGCCGACAGCAGCAGCACGAAAACCGGCAGCATCAGCACAGCGGCCACGTGGCGCATGGCCACGGGCGGGGTCCACAGCAGCACCGGGTTCTGCCGTGCGGCGCTGTAGCCGGCCACGATGAGGCCGAAACCGGCCAGGGCCACCAGCGTGTAGAGCCCTTTCCAGGGCCCCTCGCCGATGCGGTGCGCGACCGCGTGCCGCCAGCGCGGCGCGGCGATCGACACCGAATGGATGCCAAGAAACAGCACCAGTCCGAGCACAAGCCAGTCCATGGTCGACTCCCGTCGTGGGTGGAACGCAAAGACCGCGATGGTCTCACGGCCCCGGCCGCGCGCGGCGGGCGATCGCCAGCTCTTCGGCGACCAGTTCGGCCAGCGCCTCGGGACCGAAGCGCGTCAGGCCGCGGCCGTTGACGAAGAAGGTGGGCGTCTTCTCCACGTAGAGCGCATTGAGGTCTTCCACCTCCTGCTTCAGCAGGGCCTCCATCTCGGGGCGCTGCATGTCCTGCAGGGCGCGCTCGATGTCCAGCCCGGCCTGCTTGGCGGCGGCGAAGGCCAGCGAGGGATTGGGCTGCGCATGATCCGCCCAGGCGGGCTGCGCGTCCAGCACCGCTTCCAGCACGGGCTGGTACAGCCCCTGGCGGCGCGCCGCTTCCAGCAGCTTGACGACGCTGTCGGAGCCGGGATGGAACGGGGCGTAGCGGATCACGAGTTTCACCTCGCTGGGGTACTGCGCCAGCAAGGCCTTGACGAAGGGGTGGAAGGCGCGGCAGGCCTCGCAGGACGGGTCGAAGAACTCGACGATGGTCACCGGCGCGCCGGCTGGGCCCAGCACGGGCGAATGCATGCGCTGCAGGCGGGCCGGGTCGGCCCGCTGGGGCGCCGGCGCTTCGGCCGGCGCGCGCTGCTGCCAGGCCCACAGGCCGAGCGCGAAAAAGGTCAGGAGCACGCCCAGCAGGACGGCGGTGGTGAGGGGTTTGGTTTTCATGGGGAATCGGATCGGAGGGGAATGGGCCGTGGCCTGGTCGGCGCGGGCCCGGCGCCGCGCGGGCGGCGAAGGAAGGGAGCGTGTGGGGATGGCGCGCCGCGCCGCCAGGCGCGGGGCCTCAGGCGGGCTGGCGCGGCGCCC
Organism: Hydrogenophaga sp. 70-12; assembly: GCF_001897365.1. Taxonomy (NCBI): domain Bacteria; kingdom Pseudomonadati; phylum Pseudomonadota; class Betaproteobacteria; order Burkholderiales; family Comamonadaceae; genus Hydrogenophaga; species Hydrogenophaga sp. 70-12. The sequence continues at coordinate 56,331 of NZ_MKSS01000344.1, read as the reverse complement.
CGTGGCGCGCGGCGGGCCAGTTGGGGCGCTCCGGGCGGCTCGGGTGCCCGTCGCTCGGACGCCAGGGGGCGGCGCTCGGCGCGGCGCCGCGGCTGGCGGGCAACACCGCGCCGGGTGGTGGCAGCGCCACGCCGTGCGCGTGGCAAGGGTCGCCGTCCAGGCCAGCGGACGCCGCGGTCTGGACGGCCTGTCCGGACGCGGCCTCGGCGGCCGCGGCATCACCGGTCTCGGCGGCCACCACCTTGGCCGCCGCCCCCGCGCCGTGCACGCCATGCGCCAGCGACGACACCAGCGGCGCGCACAGCAGCAGCAGGATCAACAGCCAGCGGCGCACGGACACGGGCGAACGCTTGCGGCAGCGCTCAGGCCGCGCGCCGCTGTTCCATGGCCAGGCGCACCGCCAGCGCGGCCAGCACCGTGCCCATCACGTAGCGCTGCGCCGCCAGCCAGCGCGGGCTGCGCGCGAACCACAGCGCCAGCCTCGCGGCCGACAGCACGATGCTCAGGTTCACGCAGAAGCTCACCACGATCTGCGTCAGGCCGAGCTGCACGCTCTGTGCGAACACCGAGCCGTGCGCGGGCGAGACGAACTGCGGAAAGATCGACAGGTAGAAGACCGCGATCTTGGGGTTGAGCAGGTTGGTGAAGAAGCCCATGAGGAAGAGCTTGCGCGGTGGGTCGGCCGGCAGGTCCTGCGCCTCGAAGGGCGAGCGCGCGCCCGGCTTCACCGACTGCCAGGCCAGGTAGAGCAGGTAGGCCGCGCCGGCCCACTTGAGCAGTTCGTAGGCCAGGGGCACCGCCATGAACAGCGCGGTGAGGCCCACGGCCGCCGCGAACATGTGCGCCAGAAAGCCCACAACCACGCCCAGGAGCGAGATCACGCCCGCCCGCTTGCCCTGACAGAGCGAGCGCGACAGCAGGTACACCATGTTGGGGCCGGGCGTGATGGCCACGAACAGGGCGGCGGCCGCGAACAGCAGCCAGTCGTTCAGGGGAACCAAGGGGTATCTCCGGTGGGCGGTGGGCTCGAATGGTAGAGGGTCCGCCGTTTCCGGCGCTGGCGGCGGGAATGGTCCAGGTGCGAATCGATTTTTCCCGATCGCTTAATTAAATCAATTCACAGGCATATATCTTGTTATATTTATGCCATGGAAGACGTTGTCAAAGCGCTTGGGCTGCTGACCCTGGGCACGCGCCTGAAGCGCGTCGGCGAGCGGCTGCAGGCGCAGACGCAGGCCGTCATCGAAGCCGAGGGCGTGGACCTGCCCTCGTCCCACCTGCCGGTGCTGGCCACGCTGCAGCGCCTGGGGCCGCTCACGGTGGGCGACATTGCGCTGGCGCTGGGCGTGAGCCAGCCCGGCGTGACACGACAGCTGGGCAAGCTGCAGGAGGCCGGCCTGGTGATCGCGCGCCAATCGGCCGGCGACCTGCGGCTGCGCACCATCGAATTGACCGAGGCCGGCCAGCGCCATGTGGCCCATGCCTGGCGCTACACCTGGCCGGCCATCGAGGCCGCCGTGGCCGAGGCCTGCGCGCCACACGGCCCCGCCCTGCTCGCCCTGCTCCAGGCCCTGGAAGAGGCCCTGGACGCGCAAGACTTGCTGGCGCGCGTGAACCGCCACCAGCGCACCGCCGGAGACCCGCATGCACCCGCTTGACCACCCCGTCTGGGCCAGCCTCACCGGCGCGCACGCGCCCCTCTCCATGGGCGGCGCGCGGGCGCGCCGCTACCTGCCCGACGTCAACCGCTTCGCGGCCACGCCCGACGACGGCCCCGAGTCCCTGGCCGCGCTGGCGGCCCTGCTGGCGCCGGGCGAGAGCGTGCTCCTGCTGCAGGTGCCGCCGATCGAGGCGCCGCCCGGGCTGCGGGTGGTCAAGCGCGCCCTGGGCGTGCAGATGGGGGCCACGCGCGATCTGCGCGGCGAGGACATCGGCGAGGGCATCGCCGCGCTGGGCGAGCCCGACGCGCCCGAGATGCTCATGCTGGCCACCCTGACCGAGCCCGGACCCTTCCTCGCACGCACCCATGCGATGGGCGACTTCATCGGCGTGCGCCGCGAAGGCCGCCTGGTGGCCATGGCCGGCGAGCGCTTCCGCGTGCCGGGCCATGCCGAAGTGAGTGGCGTGTGCACGCACCCCGAGGCGCGCGGCCTGGGCCTGGCGCGGCGCCTGTCGGCGGCGGTGGCGGCGCGCATCCAGGCGCGCGGCGAGCAGCCCTTCCTGCACGCCTGGGAGACCAACACGCCGGCGATCGCGCTGTACGAGACGCTGGGTTTTCGGGTGCGAACGAAGGTCAACGTGGCGGTGCTGGAGCGCGTGGCCCTCTGAGGCCGCGGCCCGCCGGGCCTGTCAAGCGCCAAAGCGCCGGCGCGTGGAACCTCCCTCGGATGGGGGATGCCGGCCGCCCAAGCGCCGCGCTATGTTGCGCACCGGGCCATGGGTGTGCCCTGGGGAGTGGCGCGATGTTCAAGGCGTACGGTGCAACGGTCTCCCTGCTCAGCGTGGCTTGCCTGGTGCCAGGCTGTTCCGTGTTCACACCGCCCAAGGCCAAGCCGGTCATCGAAGACCGCGTGTCCGATTGGGGCGTCAAGAAGATCGGTGTCCTGGCCACCACCGCCGAGCGCCGGGTGGTGCTGGTCAGCATGCCCGAGAAGCGGTTCTGCGCGGAAGCGCCGCCCGACGTGGGCGAGGCGGTGTCCAGCGCCCTCAGCACCTCGCTGGACGCGCAGGGAACCGGCAAGATCACCGGACTGGAAGCCCAGCTGCAACAACAGCTCGCCACCTCGCTCCTGCAGCTGTCGCACCGGTCGCAAGGCCTGGAGCTCTACCGGGCCTCGACCTTCTTTCTGTGCACGCTCTACCTCAACGGCGTCATCAGCCAACAAGAGCTGGCCAGCAAGCACGACATGCTGCTGGACAAGGCCGTGGCGCTCATCAGCCAGGAGATCCCCGAGATCGCCGGCATCAAGGGCGCCATCCAGCCGGCCATGGCCGCGCCCGCCTTGAAGAGCGACGAGACGGGTCAGGCCAAAGGCTCCAAGGACGCGGCCAAGCAAGGCCAACCGGGAGCCGGGCAATGAACGGGACGGTCCGCGTGGTCGCGTTGCTGCTGGGCCTGGCGGCCGGCTCCGCCCAGGCGTTCAAGATGGGTCATGAGGAGGAGTACCGCGCCGTCGAGGACCGCACCATCGCCGGCCGGGACGCCGAAGGACACACCGTTTACGAACGCACCCAGGGCGTGGGCTCCAAGTTCGGCGATGCCATCCACGAGGACATGACGCTGGCCTCGCTGAAGCTCGCCCGGCAGCGGCCCGGGGAACTGCTGTGCAAGGTGTCGGCGCAAGACATCGAGCGCTTCGCGCGCAAGATTGACGCGGCACGCGTCGGCAACCGGGTCTGCTGCGACACGACCGCTAAATCGATCTGGTGCAACGGGGTGGTCGACCGGGTCCGCTACACGGACTTCCCGGATCGCCTGGCACCCCTGATCGCCGGCACACGCTGGCCCGACGACCCCTGCCATATGTCGGTCCGCCCCGACACCGTCACCGCCTGGGCGGCCTGGATGGTGGACCCGGGGTACCGCCGGTACGCCAACGCGAACTACAGCAGCCACTACCACCACAAGCAGTTCCTGCACGCGATGAAATCGGTGGGCTTCGGGTCCAACAAGAACAATGCCGAGACGCCAGGCGTGACCCAGCACAAGCTGATGACCTGGGCCGAGTTCGCCATGAAGGTGGCCAACGGCACCATCCCGTCGACCACGGCCTTGACCGCCGTGCCGCCCTATCTGGAACCCGGTCGCCAGAAGGCCTACAACCTGGGCTTCAGCGGCTACGGCAAGGCCAGCGTCGGGCGCCTGTTCGCGGGCACCAAGGGCGCGCCCGACCCCGACCACGTCCGCCAGATCGCGCTGGGCGCCTTGTTGCACACGGTGCAGGACTCGTTCTCTCTCAGCCACGCCAACCGCGAGCATCCGCAGGCCGCACGGCTGAAGGATCGGGGCCGCATCACCGGCTTTCGCAACTACCGCGACGAGATCCCGAGCGAGCACGGTGCGGCGGACGCGAGACCGCCCAACAACGACGGCACCACCGCCGAACTGTCCGACGCCCACCCGGTCGCCTACGGCGCGCACCTGATCGCGTGTGCCGCGTCAACCGATGACCGTGACGCCAACTGGTTGAAGCTGAAGCCCTGGCTGAGGGACCAGGTCTTCGCCATCGGCCCCCCAACGCCGCAAGGCCGCTAGACCCGGCTCAGCCGAAGCGCGCCGGCGCGTACGGCCGCGGCTCCACCAGCGGCGTCTCGCCACCCAGCAGCTCGGCCAGCAGCCGACCGCTCACCGGCCCCAGGGTGAAGCCCTGGTGCGCGTGGCCGAAGTTGAACCACAGCCCCCGGTGGCACGGCGCGGCGCCGATGACGGGCAGCATGTCGGCCGTGCAGGGGCGCGAGCCCATCCAGGGCTGGTCCTCCACCGGCCGCGGCAGGTCGAACAACTCGCTCGCCAGCGCGTGCGCGCGCGGCACCTGCACCGGCGTGGGCGGGCTGTCCAGGCGCGCGAACTCGGCCCCCGTGGTCACGCGCACGCCCTGGCGCATGGGCACGATGACCAGGCCGCCGTCGGCGTCGAGCATCGGCAGGCGCGGCGGCTCGCCGCCGCTGTAGTGGCGGTGGTAGCCGCGCTTGACGAACAGCGGGTAGCGGTAGCCCAGCGGGCGCAGCAGGCCGTCGGACCAGGGGCCCAGTGCCACCACGGCGTGCGCCGCGTCGATCTCGCCCTCGTCGGTGCCCACCCGCCAACCCGCGCCCACCTGGCGCAGCGTGCCCGCGTCGCCGCGCAGCACGCGCCCGCCCGACTGGCGCAGCAGCGCGGCGTAGCGCGCCACGAGTTCGCCCGGGTCGTTCACCGACCAGGGGTCCAGCCAGTGGATGGCGCCGGCCAGGCGCCGGCGCAGCGCCGGCTCGGCCTGCGCGAGCGCCTCGCTGTCGAGCACGGCGTAGCGCACGCCGTACCCGTCGGCCACGCGGCGCGCGTCGGCCACGGCCTGTCGCATCGAGCCGGCCTCGCGGAACGCGTCGCGAAAGCCTTCGCGGCGCACCAGGTCCTGCGCGCCAGCCCGCTCGATCAGCGCCTGATGCTCGCTCAGGCAGTGTTCGATCAGGCGCGCGTAGGACCGCGCGATGCGCTGGTGGCTGGCGGGGCGCGAGTTCCACCAATAGCGGCCCAGCGGCCCCGCCAGCGCGGGCAAGGCGCCCAGGTGGTAGTTGACGTCGGCGCCGCGCTTGAGGGCCACGCGCGCGAGCATGGCCCAGTCGCGCGGGAAGGCGTAGGGCTCCACCGCCTCGCGCTGGATGATGCCGGCGTTGCCGTAGGAGGTTTCGCGGCCGGGCCCGCGCCGGTCGACCAGGGTGACGGCGTGGCCGCGTTGGCGCAGGTGCAGCGCGGTGCACACGCCGACCATGCCGGCGCCGAGAACGATGACGGGATCTGCCATGAGCGAAGGCGTCGTGAAGAAGCCGGGATTATTCCCGCGCCCCGAGGCCTCGCCCCTGCTCAGTGCCCCAGCAGGTTCTGCCGCACGCGCAGCAGGTGCGCTCGCGTCATCTCCTTCGCGCGCGCCGCGTCGCGGTCGCGCAGGGCGTTCACGATCTCGCGGTGCTCGGCCTGGTAGGCCAGGCGGCGCTCGGGCGTCACGCTCTTCTTCTTGAGCTGACCCCAGTCGCCCTGGGCGCGCACGGTCTTCATCAGCTCGAAGACGTTGGCCACGAAGCTGTTGTGCGCGGCGTCGGCGATGGCCTGGTGCAGCTCGGCGTCCCAGTGCTCGAAGGCCTCCAGCGTGGTCGCGCGCTCGGCCTCGTCGCAGCAGCGGTCCATGCGCTGCAGGTCGGCCGCGTTGGCGTTGCGTATGGCCATGTCGATGATGGCCGGCTCCATCGCCAGGCGCGCCTCCATCAGCTCGGCCGGGCTGGTGGTGCGCGACGAGTCCTGCGCGGCGCGGTGCCCCAGGCGCTCGCCGGCCCGCTCGGTGACGTAGGTGCCGCTGCCCACGGTCTGCTCGATCAGGCCCTGCTGCTTGAGCGCCAGCAGCGCCTTGCGCACCGTGGTGCGGCTCACGCCGTGCTGCTCGGACAGCTCGCGCTCGGTGGGCAGGCGATCGCCCGCGCGCCACTGGCCGCTCTGGACCTGATCGAGAAGGCTCTGGTGCAACTGGTGGGACAGGCTCATGCGCGGCACTGTACCAAATCAGACCAATTCATCGACCCAACCCGGCCCCAGGGTATTCCCCCACTCAATCCGTTCTATGACGTCCTACCATTGCCGCTCTGGTACCAAATGGTATTTATTGGTATTTTGAACTGAACCATCAGGAGATTTCGTGCGCATCGCCACCTTCGCCCATGAGGGCCAACGCCGCGTCGGCCTCGTCTCGGCCGACGCCCGGTCCGTGACCCCCTTCGACCTGTCGCCCGCCGAGGCCCAGCGCGGCGCCCTCGCCCTGGTCGAGGCCCAGGCCCAGGGACTGGCCCTGCCGCCCACCCGCGGCGAGCCCATCGCCCTGTCGGCCGTGCGGCTGGAGGCGCCTATCCCGCGGCCCCGGCGCAACCTCTGGTGCGTGGGCCGCAACTACCACGAGCACGCCAAGGAACTGCAGGGCTCGGTCTTCAAGAACAACAACGCCAACCCGGCCCAGTGGCCCATCGTCTTCACCAAGGTGCCGGAGTGCGTGGTCGGCCCCACCGACACCGTGACCCTGCCCGGCGAGGCCATTTCGTCGCAGATCGACTACGAGGCCGAACTGGCGGTGGTCATCGGCACCGGCGGCAAGAACATCGCCAAGTCCGATGCCATGAAGCACGTCTGGGGCTACACCGCCGTCAACGACGTGACCGCGCGCGACGTGCAGATGCGCCACCAGCAGTGGGACATGGGCAAGAGCTTCGACACCTTCTGCCCCATGGGCCCCTGGATCGTCACGGCCGACGAGCTGGATGGCCAGCACACGCGCGTGCGCTGCTGGGTCAACGGCGAGCAGCGCCAGGACGGCCGCACCGAAGACCTGATCTTCGACATCCCCACGCTGATCGAGACGGTCTCGCGCGGCATCACGCTCTACCCGGGCGACGTGATCGCCACCGGCACGCCGGCCGGCGTGGGCATGGGCCTGAGCCCGCCGCAGTTCCTGAAGGCGGGCGACGTGGTGCGGGTCGAGATCGACGGCATCGGCTTCATCGAAAACCGCTTCGCCTGAGCCCGCGCCCTTCCCCACAACCACAGGAGACAGACAGCATGCAACGACGCGACTTCCACCGCCTGCTGGGCGCCTCGGCCCTCGGCCTCGGCGGCCTGGGCGGCACCGCCACCGCCTTCGCGCAGGACCCGTTCCCGAGCAAGCCCATCACCATGGTGGTGCCCTTCCCACCCGGCGGCGTGGCCGACGCCGTGGGCCGGCCGGTGGCCGAGGCCATGGCGCGCCACCTGAACCAGTCGGTGGTGGTGGTGAACCGCGGCGGCGCGGGCGGTGCCATCGGCATGGCGCAGGTGGCCAAGGCCCCGGCCGACGGCTACACCGTGCTGATGGCCTTGTCGTCCCTGGTGGTGCTGCCCGAAGCCGACCGCATCCTCAACCGCCCGCCGCAGTTCGAGGTGAACCAGTTGGCCCCCATCGCGCGCATGACGGCCGACCCCACCGTGCTGGTGGTGCGCGCCGACAGCCCCTGGAAGACCTACGCCGAGTTCATCGCCTACGCCAAGGCCAACCCGGGACGCGTCAGCTTCGGCTCGTCCGGCAACTACGGGACCATGCAGGTACCGATGGAGCAGCTCAAGGCCGCCACGGGCAGCTTCATGCTGCACGTGCCCTACACCGGCGCGGGCCCGGCCATCGTGGGCCTGCTGGGCGGCCAGGTGGACGCGCTGGCCAGCGGGCCGGCCAGCATCGTGGGCCACATCAAGAGCGGGCGCATGCGCGCGCTGGCGCACTGGGGCGAAGGCCGGCTGGCCCTGCTGCCGGACGTGCCCAGCTTCAAGGAGTTGGGCGTGAACATCGGCTATTCGCAGTGGGCCGGGCTGTTCGCGCCGGCCGGCACGCCACAGCCGGTGATCGACAAGCTGCGCGAGGCCGCGCGCGCCGCGGCGCGCGACGAGCGCACCATCCAGGTGATGACCACCGCCGGGACGCAGTTCCAGTACCAGGACGCGGCCGAGTTCGACGCCTTCGTCAAGGCCGACGCCGCGGCCATGAAGAGCGTGGTGCAGCGCATCGGCAAGGTGAACTGAAGGGCACAGGGCCGGGCAGCGGTTCGCCGCGCGGCCGGTCGAACGGGCGATCCGCCGCGCTCAGCGCCCGCGCGGCGCCACCGCGTCGATGCGCCGTTGCAGGCGCTCGGCGCTGGCCGTGTCGCCCGCGGCCTGGGCCGCGCGCTGCTGCACCAGCAGCCAGGCCAGCAGCGGCCGGGCCCAGCCCTGGGCCGAGGCGGTGTCCACCGCCAGCTGCACCAGCGCCGGGTTGGCCTGAGCACGCTGCAGGGCGGCGCCGGCGGCCACCAGTTGCGTCACCGGGTCCTGCACGCCGGCCAGCGCGCTGGCCGGGTCGGCCGCCGCGAGCGCGGCGCGGTGCGCGGCCGGCAGGCGCTCGGCATCGCCCGGCCGCAGGCGGTTGGCGAGGTAGCGCGCGTAGGCCGCGTCCTCGGGCGAGGCGTCGGCCGCCAGGGCCTCGAAGCCCGCGCAGGGCTCGAACACCAGCGTCGCCGTGCGCAGCGCGCAGCGGTGCAGCTCGGCGCGCGCCAGCAGGTCCAGGCGGCCGGTGCGCGCGATGGCGGCGCGCGCGCGCGTGAATTCCACCGCCTCGGTCGCGGTGCGCCCTTCCAGCCAGGCCAGGGCGGCGGCGTCGAGCCCGCTGCGCGCGCTCATCTGCCAGGCCGGGGTGGGCGGTCCGCTGGAACAGGCCGCGAGCGCCAGCGCGAGCAGCAGGGAAACGACGGCCCGGCTCATGGCAGCTTGATCTCCGTGTCGCGCGCGAAGGGCCACTTGCGGTTGATGTCGTCGATCAGGCCGTCGATCTTGCGCAGGCTGCTTTCCACGTCGGCGCGCAGCGGGCCCAGGTCGGTGGTGGCCTCGCGCGCGTTGCTGGCCACGCCCTGGGCCTCCACCAGCACGGCGTCGAGTTTTTGCAGGCTGCCCCGCGCCTGCTCGAGCAGGCCGTTCATCTGCACCACGGTGGCGCGCACATCGCCCACCACGCTGCCCTCGCCGGGCTTGGCGCCCTGGCCGAAGACCTGCCGGTCGGCGTTGGCCACCAGGCTGTCCAGGCGGGCGGCCAGGGCGTCGGCGCGCGCGATCAGCGCGTTGCTGCGTTCGATCGCCAGGCTGAGTTGTTTCGCGTCCGCCTCGTTGCCCACCAGCACGCCCATGGCGCCGTGCGGACCGTTGAGCTTCTCGGTGGTGGCGCGCAGGTTGGCCAGCGTGCCTTGCAGTGCCGCGTCCTCGCGCGTGATGGCGTTGAGGTTGTCCAGCAGCGAGCGCGCCGCCGCCGTGATCTGCGGGATCTCGGCCGCCGCGTCGCCGCGCAACACGGTGCGCTCGGCGCCGTCGGGCAGCGCCGGGTCGTCGAGCACGCCGCTGAAGGCGCGGATGCGCGTGCCGCCCACCAGGCTGCGTTCCATGGTGAAGATGCTGGACGTGCGCAGCCACTTGGCGTCGCGCTCGCGCACGTCGATCAGGATGCGCGCGTTGCCGTCGGCGGCCAGTTCCACGCGCGTGACGCGGCCGATGGGAAAGCCGGCGAAGGTCATGTCCATGCCCACGGTGACGCCCTCGGCGTCGTCGGCGATCAGCACCACGCGCTGCGTGGGCTCGAACACGCCGCGCGCGAACATCACGTACAGCGCCGAGCCCACCACCAGCAGCAGGGTCAGCGCCATCAGCAGCGCGGCCTTGAACTCCAGGCCGCGCACGGGCGGCGGCTCGGGCACCAGGGGTTCCTCGGACGCGGGTGATCGCTCGTGTTCGTTCATGCGCTCAGTAGTAGTTGCCCACCAGGGATCCGATCTCGACCATCAACAGCACGGAGAACAGCCGCGCGAACTCCATCATTTCGCTGCGCGCCACGTAGCGGCCGTGCTCGTCGGGTTCGGCCGCGGCGGCCAGCGGCACCACGGCCACCGCCAGGCTGAAGAACGCGGTCTTGAGCACGAAGATCAGCGAAACCACCGAGTTGAACACGCGCCCGACGTCGTAGGTGTAGGACGGCACCGCCCAGGGCGACAGCCCGTGCACCGTCAGGTAGGTGAGCACCAGGGCCACCACGCCCGACAGCGCGGCCAGCAGCACCACCGCGTGCACGCTGGCCAGGGCGCGCGGCAGCAGGGTGCCGGCCAGGCCGGCGATGCCGGGGATGCGCCGGCCCGCGCGCTGGCGCTGGTCCAGCTGGTGGCGCAGCAGCTCGGCGCCCGGCATGGCGTGGCGCAGCGCCACGAACAGGGCCGCGAACAGCGGGATCAGCTCCAGCACCAGGGTGCGCACCAGCACCTCCAGCGCGTACTGAGACAGCCCATAGCTGCCGGCCGTGGCCGTGACGATGCGGATGATGACCAGGCTGATGAGGGCCGACAGCACCAGGAACCACGGCAGCAGCGGCAGCACCGCCACCACCAGGTGCGACAGCACCGAGCGCGCGCGCCCGCCCGTGTAGCTGCTGGGTGAGAGCATCAGCACCGTGATCTGCGCGCCCATCTGCAGCGTGTGCCACCAGGCCACCAGCTGGGCGCGGCGCAGCCGCGTCTGGCGCTTGAAGCCCTGGTCCACATGGGAGGTGATGCCACGCATGCGGCGCATGATAGCCAGCGCCGGTGTCGGCCCCGCGTGTCTCAAGCTGAGAAAACCCGGGTCGCCCCGGCGACAACATGGTGAAAACGCCGATGGCCAAGATGCGCACGGCCGCTCCAATCGAAGCCCGTTGCCGCCGCCCCCTTCCCAGGAGACACCCAGAATGACCACCGCCATCGCACCCGTGGTGCGCCGCCAGACCATCGCCGACGCGCTGCACCGCACCGCCCAGCGCCTGCCCGACAAGCTCGCCATCGCCTGCGGCGACACCCGCTGGAGCTACGCCGACTTCAACGCCCTGGTCACGCGCCTGGCGGCCGGCCTGGCCCAGCTCGGCGTCGAGGAAGGCGACCGCGTGGCCGTGCTGGCGCGCAACTCGCACGGCTTCGCGGCGCTGCGCTTCGCCATCGCGCGCCGGGGCGCGGTGCTGGTGCCCATCAACTTCATGCTCAAGGCCGACGAGGTCGCCTACATCCTGCGCCACGCCGGCGCCAGGACCCTGGCCACCGACAGCGGCCTGGCCGAGCTGGCGCGCGCCGCCGCCGCGCAGGACACCGCCGTGGAGCGCTTCATCTGGCTGCCCAGCGAAGACCCCAGCGAGCCCGACGCCGCCATGCACCGCTTCGACCACCTCGCGGCCTGCGCGGACCCGCTGCCCGAGGTGCGGCTGCAAAGCACCGACCTGGCGCAGATCGTCTACACCAGCGGCACCGAGTCCATGCCCAAAGGCGCCATGCTCACGCACGACGCCGTGCTGTGGCAGTACGTGAGCTGCGTCATCAACGCCGAGATCGCCGAGGCCGACGTGGCCCTGCACGCGCTGCCGCTGTACCACTGCGCCCAGCTCGACGTGTTCTTCGGCCCCGCCATCTACATCGGCAGCAGCAACGTCATCACCGGCAAGCCGGTGCCCGACCACCTGCTGAACCTGCTGGAGAAACACCGCATCACCAGCTTCTTCGCCCCGCCCACGGTGTGGATCGCCCTGCTGCGCTCGCCGGCCTTCGACGCGGCGCGCCTGACAACCCTGGCCAAGGGCTACTACGGCGCGTCCATCATGCCGGTGGAGGTGCTCAAGGAACTGGCCGCGCGCCTGCCGGCGGTGCGGCTGTGGAACCTGTACGGCCAGACCGAGATCGCGCCGCTGGCCACCATGCTCGGCCCCGAGGACCAGCTGCGCAAGCCCGGCTCCTGCGGCAAGGCGGTGCTCAACGTGGAGACGCGCGTCGTCAACGAACTGATGGAAGACGTCATGCCCGGTGAGGTGGGTGAGGTGGTGCACCGCTCGCCGCACCTGATGCTGGGCTACTTCAACGACGCCGAAAAAACCGCCGCCAGCTTCTCGGGCGACTGGTTCCACAGCGGCGACCTCGCCACCATTGACGCCGAGGGCTACATCACCATCGTCGACCGCAAGAAGGACATGATCAAGACCGGCGGCGAAAACGTGGCCAGCCGCGAGGTCGAGGAAATGATCTACCGCCTGGGCGCGGTGAGCGAGGTGGCGGTGATCGGCCTGCCCGACGCCAAGTGGGTGGAGGCCGTGACGGCGGTGGTGGTGGTCAAGGCCGGCCAGTCGCTCAGCGAGGACGAGGTCATCGCGCACTGCAGCGCGAACATGGCCGGCTTCAAGGCCCCCAAGCGCGTGCTGTTCACCGACGCCCTGCCCAAGAACCCCAGCGGCAAGCTGCTCAAACGCGAGCTGCGGGTGCGCTACGCGACGGGCTGAGCGCGCGCCCGCGCCGGCGCGCGCTCACAGGGTTTCGTGGTGGCCCGCGCTGCCGCGCTTCCAGTAGGCCGAGGCGCGCACGCGCGATTTGTCCAGGCCATGGCCCTGCACCAGGGCCTGGCGCACGGCGGCCATGCTGGCGGCCTCGCCCGCGGCCCAGGCGAAGCCCGCGCCGGCGGGCAGCGTGAGCGCGGCCACCTCGCGCGCCAGCGCGTCGGCGGCGCCGGCCCGGACCCAATGAACCTCGGCCAGCGCCCGGTCCCCGAAGCCGCGGCGGTCGGCTTCGTCGGCGGTCTGCGCCACCACCAGGACGCGCGCGCCCTCGGGCAGCTCCTCGATGCGCCGCGAGATCGCCGGCAAGGCGGTCTCGTCGCCCACCAGCAGGTGCCAATCGAACCCCGTGGGCACCACGAATGAGCCGCGTGGCCCGCCCACGCCCACCTCGTCGCCCACCCGGGCGCCGGCGGCCCATTCGCTGGCCGCGCCATCGCCGTGCAGCAGGAACTCAATGTCCAGCCAGCCGGCGGCGGCGTCGAAGGCGCGCGGCGTGTAGTCGCGCATCCGGGGCTTCTCGGCGCCCGGCGGCAGGGCCAGGCCGTCCGGGCCGGGCTCGGGCAGCACCAGCGGCGCGCCAGCCCGCGCGGGCAGCATGAGCTTGAGGTGGTCGTCGAAGGAGGCGCTGACGAAATCGCCCAGCCCATCGCCCGTGAAGCGCAGGCGCAGGAAGTTCGCGCCCAGGCGCCGGATGTCGCTCACCCGCAGGCGGCGCACTTTCAGCGCGTGGCGCACGCGCTCCACGCTCAGGAAAGAAGGGGTGTTGGTGTTCATGAAGGTGTTTTGGTTGACAATGACAACCATCATTTCTCAAACTGGTTGACCACATCAACCATGTGGACATCATGATCCGCCCCACGACCACCGATGTGACCGACCGGCTGCACGCCGTCATGCACGGCCTTCGCCGCCACCTGCAGCAGGCCCTGCGCGAGGACGCCGAGGGCCTGAACCCGATGGAGGCCCGCTGCCTCAACTACTTCGCGCTCCACGAGGACCACACGCAGAGCGACCTGGTGCAGCACGCGGGGCGCGACAAAGCGCAGATCGCGCGCCTGGTGAAGGGCCTTCACGAGCGCGGCCTGCTGCAGGGCCAGGCCGACCCGGCCGATGGTCGCGTCCAGCGCCTGCGCCTGACCCCCGCCGGCCAGGCCCTGCAGCGCCGCCTGCAGCAGCACCGCGCCCGCTTCGAGAAGGCCCTGACGGCCGGGCTCAGCGCGCAGGAGCGCGCCACCCTGCTTGCCCTGCTCGACCGGCTGCAGGACAACCTGCCCGGTGGCTAACCGCTTGCCGGCCCTGTTTTCAGCCCTGCGCCAGCGCCCAGGCCACGTGTTCACGCACCAGCGCGCTGGAGTCGTCGGCGCGCGCCCGCAAGGCCCGCCGCACGGCCTCGTCCCCGGTGGCCCGCAGCGCGTTGCCCAGGCCCACCGCCAGGTTGCGCAGCCAGCGCTCGTGCCCGATGCGGCGGATCGCGCTGCCCTCGGTGCGGCGCAGGAACTCAGCCTCGCCCCAGGTGAACAGCTCGATCAGCGTGGCGCCGCCCAGGCCCTCGCGCGGGTCGAAGTCCGGCAGCGGCGAGCGCTGGGCGTACTTGTTCCAGGGGCAAGCCAGCTGGCAGTCGTCGCAGCCATAGATGCGATTGGCCATGGCCGGGCGAAGCTCGAGCGGGATGGGCCCGGCGTGCTCGATGGTGAGGTAACTGATGCAGCGGCGCGCGTCCACGCGGCGCGGGCCGGTGATGGCCTGGGTGGGGCAGACGTCGATGCAGGCGCTGCAGCTGCCGCAGTGCTCCGTCACCGGCTCGGAGGGTGGCAGGGCCAGGTCCACGTAGATCTCGCCGAGGAAAAACATGGAGCCCGCCTCGCGGTGCAGCGTCAGCGTGTGCTTGCCGCGCCAGCCGATGCCGCTGCGCGCCGCCAGCTCCACCTCCAGCACGGGGGCGGAGTCGGTGAACACGCGGTGGCCGAAGGGGCCGACGGCCTCGGCGAGGCGCTCGGACAGCCGCTGCAGGCGCGATCGCAGCACCTTGTGGTAGTCCCGCCCCCGCGCGTAGACCGAGACGATGGCCTCGCCGGGGCGCTGCAGGCGGGCCCATTCCTGCGCCACCCAGTCGGGCGCCGTGTCGCGCGGCAGGTAGTCCATGCGCGCGGTGATCACGCTCAGCGTGCCGGGCACCAGCTCGGCCGGACGGGCGCGTTTGAGGCCGTGCGCGGCCATGTAGGCCATCTCACCGTGGCATCCAGCCGACAACCAGGCCATCAATCCCGGTTCTGCGGCGCTCAGATCCACCCCGGCCACCCCGATTTGGGAGAATCCGAGCTGTCGTCCCCAAGCACGCAACTGCGAGACGAGTTGAGCAGCATCCAACACAGCCTTCATGGGGCGCCGATGGTAGCAACGGCCCCCGCCACCTGGCAGGGCCGCTGGGCCCACGAGGCCGACACCCAGGCCTTCGCCCAGCGCCTGGCCCTGTGCCCCGCCGTCGCCCACGCCACCCTGGCCCTGCACGGCGACCTCGGCGCCGGCAAGACCACCTTCGTGCGCCACCTGCTGCGCGCGCTCGGCGTCAACGGCCGCATCAAGAGCCCCACCTACGCCGTGATCGAACCGCACAGCGCCATCGACTGCCCCCTCATGCCGCCGGGCGAGGCGCTGTCCATCTGGCACTTCGACTTCTACCGCTTCAACGACCCGCGCGAATGGGAGGAAGCGGGCTTTCGGGAACTGTTCGCCAGTCCTGGCCTCAAGCTCGTCGAATGGCCCGAACGCGCCGCGGGCTTCCTGCCCCCCATCGACCTGGACCTGTACATCACGCCCGACCCGATGAACACCGACCCCGAGCACGACGACGCGCGCCAGGTGCGCGCCGAGGCCCGAACCCCCGCCGGCCAGCTGCTGCTGGCCGCAGTCCAATGACGGGGCCGATGCATCACTCCCCCCTGCCCCGCCGCAGGCTGCTGCAGGCCGGCACCCTGGTGCTGCTGCTGGGCACCGCCCACCTCGCCCGCGGCGCCAAGGTGGTGGCCGTGCGCATGTGGCCGGCCGAGGACTACACCCGCGTCACCATCGAAAGCGACGCGCTGCTCAAGACCAACTCCTTCATGGTCAACGACCCGCCGCGCCTGGCGGTGGACATCGAGGGCGTGGACCTGCTGCCCGGCCTGCGCGAGCTGGTGGGCCAGCTCCAGTCCGACGACCCCAACATCGCCGGCCTGCGCGTGGCCCAAAACGCGCCCAACGTGGTGCGCCTGGTGATCGACCTCAAGCACCCGATCAAGCCGCAGATCTTCAACCTGCAGCCCGTGGCGGCCTACCAGCACCGCCTGGTCTTCGACCTCTACCCCAGCGCCCCGCCCGACCCGCTGCTGCAGTTGGTGGAGCAGCAGTCCCAGGCCGACAAGGCGGCCAGCGAGCGCGCCGCCCGCCTGCTGGGCAAGGAGACCGAGGGCCTGGCCCGCACCCAGCCCGACCCGCTGGGCGATCTGATCGCACGCAGCCAGCGCGGCGAGGCGTCACCGCCCGAGACCCCGGCCGACACCCCGTCCGCACCGCCGCCCGTGGCCAAGGCCCCCCTGCCGCCCGGCCCGAGCAAGCAGCGCCCCGGTGGCGGAGCCAGGCAGGCGCCCACCGAGCGCCTCATCATCGTGGCGCTCGACCCCGGCCACGGCGGCGAAGACCCCGGCGCCATCGGCCCCAAGGGCACCCAGGAAAAGCAGGTGGTGCTGCAGATCGCGCGCAAGCTGCGCGACCGCATCAACGCCACCACCGTCAACGGCAACCCCATGCGCGCCTTCATGACGCGCGACGCCGACTTCTTCGTGCCGCTGCAGACCCGCGTGGCCAAGGCCCAGCGCGTGCGCGCCGACCTGTTCATCAGCATCCACGCCGACGCCTTCTACAACGCCCGGCCGCAGGGCGCCAGCGTCTACGCGCTGAGCACGCGCGGCGCCAGTTCGGCCGCGGCGCGCTGGATCGCCGACAAGGAAAACAAGGCCGACTTGGTGGGCGGCCTGAACGTGCGCGCCAAGGACGCCACCATCCAGCGCGCCTTGCTCGACATGAGCACCACGGCCCAGATCAACGACAGCCGCAAGATCGGCACCAAGCTGCTGGGCGAGGTGGGCCGCCTGGGCAAGCTGCACAAGCCGCAGGTGGAGCACGCCAACTTCGCGGTGCTGCGCGCGCCCGACATTCCCAGCGTGCTGGTGGAAACCGCCTTCATCAGCAACCCCGACGAAGAACGCCGCCTGCGCGACCCGAAGTACCAGGACGACCTGGCCGACGCCCTGCTGCGCGGCATCGTGAAGTACTTCGAGGCCAACCCACCGCTGGCGCGCAACCGCACGATCTGAACGGAGCGGCCTGCCCCGTGGCGACTCGCATCATCGAGGTGCAGGTGAAACCCAACGCGCGCGTGAGCGAGCTGGTGGACAACGGCGACGGCAACTGGACCGCCCGCTTGAAGTCGCCGCCGGTGGACGGCAAGGCCAACGAGGAGCTGATCGCGCTGGTGGCCAGGCGCTTCGGCTGCGCCAAGGCCGAGGTGGGCATCAAGACGGGCGCGAGCGGCAGGCGCAAGCGGCTGGTGATCGGCGGGGCTTGAGCCCCGGCGCTACCGCACCAGCAGCACCGGCGTGCGGCACAAGGACAGCACCTTCGTCGCCACCGACCCCATCACCAGCCCGGCCATCGCGCCATGGCCGTGGGTGCCCATCATGACCAGGTCGAACCGGCGCTCGCTGGCGAACCTGGCGATGGTCGAACCGGGGGAGCCGACCCGGTGGACAAAGGTGACGCCCTGCAGGTGCCGATTCAGGAAGGTCCGTATCGGCCTCAGCACCGTCTCGGCATCGTCCCGGTACAAGGCCTGCGCCTGCGGTTTGCCCACAAAAGCCGCCGCGCGGTGGGGAATTGCCGGCACGCAATGCAGCACCGTGTAGCGGTGCTGCGGGCCCAGCCATTCGCCGTGGGCCGCGATGAAGGCCAGCATGCGCTTGGTGCAAGCGCTGCCATCGGCCGCGATCAGGATCTTCACGCATGAACCTCCTAGCCCGGCAACCATAGCAGTTGCGCCGGGCGCCGTCACCCGGGCGGCGCGACACCCTGTCCATTACGGGGCTCGGGCTGGCCCGGGTCGGGCGCGCGCCGGCGCACCCACTTGACCACCTCGAACCAGACCACGCTCGCCAGGCCGCCAGCCACGGCCGCGGCCAGTTCGAGCGGGGCCAGCGGCGCAAAACGCAGCACGCCCGCCGCCCAGGGCAGGTACAAGGCCAGCGCCAGCAGCACCAACCCCGCGCCGATGACCCACCACAGCGTGCGGTTCGGCGTGCGCAGGGAGGCCCACAACGAGCCGCTGGCGGAGCGGTTCGACAGGATGAGCGCGAGATTGCCGGTCACGAGCGTCGCGAATCCGAAGGCCCGCGCCTGCTCCTCCGCCATCGACCCACGGGCCCAGGCGAAGGCCAGCAGGACCGCGGCCAACACGCCCAGGCCTTGCAGCAGCGCGAGCCACAGCGTCGCCCCCCCAAACAGCGGCGCCTCGGGCCGCCGCGGGGGGCGCTGCATCACCCGGCGCTCGGCCGGCTCGTTCTCGAACGCGAGGGAACAGGCCGGGTCGATGATGAGTTCGAGCAGCGCGATGTGCATCGGGTACAGCAGCGCCGGCCAGCCGAACAGCCCCGGCAGCAGGGCCATGCCGGCGATCGGCACGTGCACCGCGAGGATGTACGACATGGCCTTGCGCAGGTTGTCGAAGATGCGGCGCCCGAGCCGCACCGCGCGCACGATGGCCGCGAAGTTGTCGTCGACCAGCACCAGGGACGCCGACTCGCGCGCCACGTCGGTGCCGCGCCCGCCCATGGCCACGCCGACGTGCGCCGCCCGCAGGGCGGGCGCGTCGTTCACGCCGTCGCCGGTCATCGCCACCACCTCGCCGCGCGCCTTGAGCGCCTGGACGATGCGCAGCTTCTGTTCGGGGGCAATGCGGGCGCACACGCTGACCTCGGCCATGCGCTCACGCAAGGCCGGCTCGTTGAGCGTGGCGATCTCATCGCCCGACAGCACGCCCGCGCCGCCGTCGTCCAGGCCGGCCTGGCGGGCGATGGCGCGCGCCGTCACCGGGTAGTCGCCGGTGATCATCACCACACGGATGCCGGCCGCGCGGCACTCGGCCACGGCGGCCGGCACCTCGGCCCGCACCGGATCGGCCAGGCCGAGCAAGCCCACGAACTCGAAGTCGAAGCCGTGTTCGTGGGTGGGCAGTTCGTGGCCCGCGACCACACCGCGGGCCGCCGCCAGCACGCGCAGCCCCTGGGCGGCCAGCGCATCGACCGCGGCGGCGATGCGCTGCCGGTCCGCCGGGCCCAGGTGGCACAGGTCGACGACCGCTTCCGGCGCGCCCTTGGCCACCACCGTGCGGGCGCCGTCGCGGCCATCGGCCCAAACGTGGGACATGGCGCGCAGCGCCGGTGTCAGGGCGTAGGTCTGCACCAAGCGCCAGTCCCGGTGCAGGTGCTCGGTGTGGGCGAGGAAGCGCTGGCCCAGGCGGTGGAAGGCCTTCTCCATCGGGTCGAAGGGATCGATCTGGCTGGCCAGAATCGCGACCTCGACCAGGCCGTGGAACGCCTCCGGCAGCTCGCCGTCGGCCAGCGGGTCCAGCACCAGGCGCTCACTGACCGCGGGTCCGCCCGCCACCAGGTGCGTCACCGCCATGCGGTTCTCGGTCAGGGTGCCGGTCTTGTCGACGCACAGCACCGTGGTGGCCCCAAGCGTCTCGATCGCGGTGAGCCGCCGCGTCAGCACGCCCTCCTTCGACAGGCGGCGCGCCCCCAGGGCGGGAAACACGGTCAGCACCACGGGGTACTCCTCGGGCAGCATGGCCATGGCCAGCGCGATGCCGGCGAGCAGCGCCTGCAGCCAGTCGCCGCTGGACGCGCCCAGGATGAGCACCAGCGCCAGGCTGAACAGCAAGGCCAGCAGAGCCAGGCGGCGCACCAGCCGGTCCGTCTGCCGCTGCAGCGGCGTCCGCTCGCTGGCCAGCGTGCCCAGCGCCTCGCCGATGCGGCCGATCGCGCTGCGCGCACCGGTCGCCGCGACGCGCGCCATCGCGTGCCCCTGCACGATCAGCGTGCCGGCATACACCATCGGCTGGTCGTCGCCACCGGGGGCGGTGCGCGCCGACGCCGGCGTGGCGGGATCGGCCCCTTCTTCGGCGCGGGCCTGGCGCTTGCCGACCGGCACGGATTCGCCCGTGAGCAGCGACTCATCGACCTGCACGCTGTCGGCCGTCAGCAGCCAGGCGTCGGCGGAAACGCGGTCGCCCTCGTTCAGCACCAGCAGGTCGCCGCGCACCACCTCGCGGCCCGCGATGCGCTGCGCCTGCCCGTCGCGGATGACCAGCGCGCGCGGGCTGGTGAGCTCGCGCAGCGCCTCGATGGCGCGTTCCGTGCGGCCCTCCTGGTACAAGGTCAGCGCCAGCGTGACGACCACAAAGCCCAGGAGCGTCAGGCCCTCCTGCAGATTGCCGAGCGCCAGGTACAGCAGGCCCGCGGCCAGCAGCAACAGGAACATCGGCTCGCGCAAGGTCTCCCGCGCGATCGCCAGCAGGGTGTGCCGCTCACCGCCCGGCAGCGCGTTGGGGCCCTCCTGCGCCAGCCGCCGCGCCGCCTCGGCCGCGGTGAGCCCGATGGCCTCGGGGGTGCCGTGGGCGGTGGAGGGGGCTTCGGCCCGGTTCATGCGTTCACGCGCACGGTCTGCAGTGCGACGGGCGGGCGATCAAACAACGCCGGCTCGCCGCGCGCCTCTCAACGCCCCTCCGGCTCGAAGAAGCGCCGCGCCAGGCCGGCGCGCCCCGGATAGAACTTGAAGAAAGGCCGCGCCTGCTCCACGGTGCGCGCCACCGAGGGGCGGTCCATGAGGCGTTCAAAGTAGGCCGCCAGGCGGGGCTGGTCTTCGGACAGCGGCACGTAGGTCACCGCATAGAACAGGGCCGGCGCCGCCGCGCAATCGGCCATGCTGAAGCCATCGGCGGCCACCCACTGGCGGCCCTGCAGGTGCCTGTCGATCAGCGCATAGGACTTGAGCAGCGCTTCGCGGGCCTGGGCCACGTTCAGCGGGTCGCGCTGGGCCTCGGGGCGCAGCAGGTCGGCCGTGAACGCCTGCATGGGCGTCATCACGTACTGGTCGAACAGGCGGTCCCACAGACGCACCTCAAGCGCCTGCTCGGCGTCGGCGGGGATGAGCGCCCGCCCGGGCGGCGCATGGCGGCGCTGCAGGTGCTCGATGATGATGCTGGTCTCGGCGATCACCCGCCCCTGGTCCTCCAGCAGCGGCATCTTGCCAAGGGGCCAGAGCGCCAAGAAGGCCTCGCGCTGCGTGGGATCGCCCAGGTTCAGCAGGCGCTTGTCGACCTCGACGCCCAGCTCGTCGAGCGCGATCAGCAGCTTGTGACAGTACGAGGACAGCGGGTGGTAGTGCAGCGTCGGGAGGGGCATGGCGGCCTCGGTGGTTTTCACATCGGAAAATATCGACGCGGCACGCCGGCCCGTCAAGTCAGGCTCCCCGCGGCCGCTTCACCCGGAACCAGGCCGCGTACATCGCCGGCAGCGCCAGCAGCGTGAGCACCGTGGCCACGATCAGGCCGCCCATGATGGCCACGGCCATCGGTCCCCAGAACACGCTGCGCGACAGGGGGATCATGGCCAGCACCGCCGCGGCGGCCGTCAGCACGATGGGCCGCATGCGGCGCACGGCGGCCTCCACGATCGCGTCCCAGGCCGGCACGCCGCGCGCGCGGTCCTGCTCGATCTGGTCGATGAGGATCACCGAGTTGCGCTGGATCATGCCCATGAGCGCGATCACGCCCAGCAGTGCCACGAAGCCGAAAGGCCGGTTGAGCAGCAGCAGCGCGCCGGCCACGCCGGCCATGCCCATGGGGCCGGTCAGGAACACCAGCATCGCGCGGCTGAAGCTCTGCAGCTGCACCATGAGCAGCGTGAACACGATGAACAGCATCAGCGGCACGCCCGCGGCGATGGAGGCCGAGCCCTTGCTGCTCTCCTCCACCGCGCCGGCCACCTCGATGCGGTAGCCGCTCAGGCCTTCGCTCAGCCAGCGGCGCTGGATCTCCTGCAGCCGGGGCTGCAACTGGGCGGTGACGGTGGCGCCCTGCAGGCCCTCCACCACGTCGCTCTGCACGGTGATGGCGTACTCGCGGTTCTCGCGCCACATCACGCCCGGCTCCCAGCCGAAGTTCACCCGCACCACCTGCAGCAAGGGCACAGCCTGCCCGCTCGCGGTGGGCAGGTAGGCGTTGGCCAGGTCGGTGATGGTGTCGCGCTCTTCCAGCGGCTGGCGCAGCACGATGTCGATGAGCTCGTCGCCCTCGCGGTACTGGCCGACGGTGCTGCCCACGAGGATGGTGCGCGCCGCCTGCGCGATGCTGGCGCTGCTCACGCCCAGGGCGCGCGCCTTGGCCTGGTCCACCTCCAGGCGGATCTGCTTGACGGCCTCGTTCCAGTTGTCGTTCACGCCGCGCGCGTGGGGGTTCTGCGCCACCGCGCGCTTGACCTCGTCGGCCAAGCCGCGCAGCACCACGGGATCGTCGCCCACCACGCGGAACTGCACGGGATACGGCACCGGCGGCCCGTTGGGCAGCAGCTTCACGCGGCCACGCACCTCGGGGAACTCGGTGGCCAGCAGCGCCGGCAGGTCGCGGCGGATGCGTTCGCGTTCCTTCAGGCCGGCGGGCAGCACGATGAACTGCGCCACGTTGCTCTGCGGAAAGATCTGGTCCAGCGGCAGGTAAAAGCGCGGCACGCCCGAGCCCACCCAGGTGGTCACGCTCTTCACGCCGGTCTCTTTCAGCAGGCGCTGCTCCACGCGCTCGGCCACCTCGTCCATGGCGCGGATGCTGCTGCCCTCCGGCAGCCAGATGTCGACCAGGATCTCGGGCCGGCTCGAATCGGGGAAGAACTGCTGCTGCACCTGGCCCATGCCCGCGAGGCCCAGCACGAAGGTGAGGACCGTGGCGCCGATGGTCAGCCAGCGGTGCTCGACACACCAGTCCACGGCGCGGCGAAAGCGCTGGTAGAAAGGGCCGTCGAAGACCTCGTGCGGCTCTCCTTCCACCTTGGGCTTGATCTTCAGCAGCTTCACGCCCAGGTAAGGCACGAACAGCACCGCCACCACCCAGGAAACGAGCAGCGCGATCACCGTGACCGCGAAGATGGCGAAGGTGTATTCGCCCGTGACCGACTGGGCCAGGCCGATGGGCAGAAAGCCCGCGGCCGTGATCAGCGTGCCCGTGAGCATGGGCATGGCGGTGGCGTCCCAGGTGAAGGTGGCCGCGCGCACCATGTCGTAGCCCTCCTCCAGCTTTCGCACCATCATCTCGACGGCGATGATGGCGTCGTCCACCAGCAGGCCCAGGGCGATGATGAGCGAGCCCAGCGAGATCTTGTGCAGGCCGATGCCGTAGTGGTTCATCGCCAGGAAGGTGATGGCCAGCACCAGCGGGATGGTGATGAACACCACCAGGCCGGGCCGCATGTCCAGCACGTAGCGGCGCAGGCCCCGGCCGCCGGGGCGCCGATGCAGGCCCAGCGCCAGGAAACTCACCGCGAGCACGATCACCACGGCCTCGATCAGCACCTTCACGAACTCGTTGACCGAGGCCGCCACGGCGGCCGGCTGGTCCTGCACCTGCACCAGGTGCATGCCCGCGGGCAGCGTGGGCCCGATGCCCGCCACCGCCGCCTTCAGCGCCTGGCCGAGGGCGATGATGTCGCCGCCCTTGGCCATGGAAATGCCCAGCGCGATGCTGTCCTGGCCGTCGTGCCGCACCAGCACCTCGGGCGGGTCGATGGTGCCGCGCGCGATGTCGGCGATGTCGCCGAGCCGGATGGTGCGCCCGCTGGCGGCCGAGCGGATCGGCATCGCGCGCAGCTCGTCCACCGAGTTGAACCCGCCGTCCACGCGCACCTGCACCACGTCCAGCGGCGTCTGCACCGCGCCAGCCGAGGCCACGGCGTTCTGCTGCCCCATCTGGTCGAGCACGGCGTTGAGGTTCAGCCCCAGCGTGGCCAGGCGCTTCTGCGAGACCTCCACATAGATCTTCTGGTCCTGCACGCCGAACAGCTCGACCTTGGCGACATCGTTCACGCGCAGCAGCTGCTGCCGCACGGCCTCGGCCACGTCCTTGCGCTCGGCATCGGAAAAGCCCTCGCCCTGCAGGGCGTAGATCACGCCGTAGACGTCGCCGAACTCGTCGTTGAAGAAGGGGCCGATCACGCCCTGCGGCAGCTCGCCGCGCATGTCGCCCACCTTCTTGCGCACCGTGTACCAGATGTCCTGCACTTCGCCCGGCGGCGACGCGTCGTCCAGCTGCAGAAGGATCAGCGCCTCGCCCGGCTTGGTGTAGCTGCGGATCTTGTCGGCGTAGGGCACTTCCTGCAGGGTGCGCTCGATGCGGTCGGCCACCTGTTCGGCCACCTGCGGCGCGGTGGCGCCGGGCCAGAACACGCGCACCACCATGGCGCGGAAGGTGAACGGCGGGTCTTCGTCCTGCCCGAGCTGGAAATAGGAGGCGATGCCGAACAGCATCAGCACCACCATGAGGTAGCGCGTGAAGGCCGGGTGGTCCAGCGCCCAGCGAGAGAGGTTGAAGCGCGAGAACGGGCCTGTCTGGCCAGGTGGCGTTTCTTGCATGTTGATTCGCCCGCGCCCTTATTGCGCCACGAAGCGCACGACCTTCTGGCCCGCGCTGAGCACATGGCCGCCGGTGGCCACCACCTCGTCACCCGGCTCCAGGCCGCCCGCGATCACCACGCGGTTGCCGTCGGCGCCGGCCACCTGCACGGGGCGCGGCTGCACGGTGCCCTTGTCCTCGTCGAACACCCACACCACGCTGCCGCGGCGATCGCCCTCGGCCGACTGCATCACCGCCGTGGTGGGCAGGGTGATGGCGGCCTGACCGGTGTGCGCCGTGGCCAGCGTGACGTAGGCGGTGGCGCCCAGCGGCAGTTTCGCGTCGGCCGGCAGCGCCAGCTTCACCTGGTAGGTGCGCGTGGCCGGGTCGGCGCTGGCCGCCACCTCGCGCACGGTGGCCTCCAGTTCCTTGCCATCGGCATGGGCCCAGGGCCGCACGCGCGCGCGCGTGCCGGGGCGCACCAGGGCCAGCCGGTCCTCGGGCACGGCGAAAACCACGTCGCGCTCGCCGTCCTGCGCCAGCACCACCACCGGGCTGCCGGCCTGAACCACCTGGCCAGGGTCGGCCGGCACGGCCGTCACCACGCCGGGCGCGTCGGCCAGCAGGCGGGCGTAGCCCGCCTGGTTGCCCTGCACCGCGCTGTGTGCGCGGGCCTGGCGCAAGGAGGCCTCGGCCGCTTCCAGCGCGGCCTGGCGACGGTCGATCTCGGCCTGGCTCACGAAGCCCTGGGCCAGCAGGCCTTTGAAGCGCTCCAGGTCGGCGCGCGCCAGGTCGCGCTGGGTGAGCGCGGCGGTGGCCGCGGCCTGCGCGGCCTGGCCGGACAGCGCCAGGTCCTGCGCGTCCAGCCGCGCCAGCAGCTGACCCGCCCTCACGCGCTGGCCCACCTCGGCCGGGCGCTCCACCAGCTTGCCGCCGACGCGAAACCCCAGGCGCGATTCGACCCGGGCACGAACTTCGCCGGCGTATTCGCTGTTGGCGTTCAGCACCGACGGACCCACGGTGAGCAGCTTCACGGCGCGCACCGGCTCGGGCGCCGGCTCGGGCCGGGCGCAGGCGGCCAGCGCGGCGGTGCTGGCCAATACGCAGACAATCAGCGTCGTTTTCATGGAGTTCCCCCGCGTTCGGGCCGGATGCGGCACCAGATATTAATGACTGACCGGTTAGTAACCGAAATTCTAGTGCAAACACCCCACCCCTCCGACACCGCCCCTCCCAGCGGGGACACGGACACGGCCGCGCCCGACACGGCGAGAGCGCCCGGCGCCACCGCGCCGCCCGGGGCATCGGCCGCCTTCGGCGCCTCGGTCGAGCACTACGAGAACTTCCCGGTGGCGAGCTGGCTCTGCCCCGCCCCGCTGCGCCCGGCGGTGGCCGCGCTCTACCGCTTCGCGCGCACGGCCGACGACATCGCCGACGAAGGCGATGCCGACGCCACCACGCGCCTGGCCGAGCTGGCCGCCTACCGCGCGGCGCTGGACGAGGCCCTGGCTGGCCGCCCCGTGCCACCGCGCTGGCAGGCCGTCTTCGCGCCCCTGGCCGCCGCCGTGCAGCGCCACGCCTGGCCCGCGGACCTGCTGCGCGACCTGATCAGCGCTTTCGAGCAGGACGTGCGCCACACCGCCAGCGGCCACCGCTACGCCGACACGGCCGAGCTGCTCGCCTACTGCCGGCTCTCGGCCAACCCGGTGGGGCGGCTGCTGCTGCACCTGTGGGGCGTGACGGACGCCGCCGCGCTGGAACGCAGCGACCGCATCTGCAGCGCCCTGCAGCTGATCAACTTCTGGCAGGACCTGGGTGTCGACCTGTCGCGCCAGCGCGTGTACCTGCCGGCCGACACGCTGCGCCGCCACGGCGTGGCGGTGGAGGACTTCCTGCCCGGCGCCGGCGAACGCGAGCGCGAGCGCCAGGCCGTGGTGGCCGAGCTGTGCACGCAGGCGCGCGGCCTGATGCAGATGGGCGCGCCGCTGGTGCACCAGGTCGGCGGTCGCGCGGGCTGGGAGCTGCGCCTCGTGGTGCAAGGCGGCCTGCGCGTGCTCGACCGCATCGCCGCCATCCAGCACCGCAGCTGGGCCCAGCGGGTCACCGTCGACAAGAGCGAGCTGCCGCGGCTGCTGTGGCGCGCGCTCTGGATGTGATGCGGGCCGGCGGCGAAGGCCCCGCCGACGGATGGTCGGCTGCGCCGGTCACAAGCGGGGCAACGGCGCCGTCTTGGGGCTGAGGACGCCGCTTCGGCCTGCGCCGAGACCGCGGGTCCTCGCCATCCCCAGACACAAAGGACCCCTATGAAAGTCGTGATCATCGGAGGCACTGGCCTCATCGGCCAACAGGTCGGCGCGCTGCTGCGCCAGGGCGGGCACGACGTGCTGGCCGCCGCTCCCTCCACCGGCGTCAACACCCTCACCGGCGACGGCCTGCCCCAGGCGCTGCGGGGCGCGCGGGTGGTGGTGGACGTGAGCAACTCGCCCTCGTTCGAGCCGGCGGCGGTGATGCACTTCTTCCAAACCTCCACGCGCCAGCTCCTGAACGAAGCGACCGCGGCCGGCGTGCGCCATGTCGTGGCGCTGTCCGTCGTCGGCACCGATCGCCTGCGCGACAGCGGCTATTTCCTCGCCAAGCTGGCGCAGGAACAGATGATCCGCGGCGGCGCCCTGCCCCACACCATCGTGCGCGCCACGCAGTTCCACGAGTTTCTCGGCGCCATCGCCGACGCCGCCACCCGGGACGGGCGCGTGCACGCGCCCTCGGCGGGCATCCAGCCGATCGCCGCGTCCGACGTGGCCGCGGCCGTGGCGCGCGCCGCCACGGCAGAACCCCTGAATGGCCTCACCGAGATCGCCGGCCCCCAGGCCTGGCCCATGGACGAGCTGCTGCGTGACCTGCTGCGCCAGCGCGGCGATGGGCGCGAGGTCGTGACGGACGAGGGCGCGGGCTATTTCGGCGCACCGCTCCAAGCCGACTCGCTGCTGCCCGGCCCGGGCGCCTGGCTGGCGCCAACCACGCTGCAGGCCTGGCTGGCCGCGAGGGCCACCGCGTCGGCCTGAGGCCGCCGCCTTCTTGTCGCTCGCTCGTGGCTCAGTCCTCGCTCAGCGCGGCGAAGCGCTCGGCCAGGTGATCGATCAGGAGCCGCACCGCGGGCAACTGGCCGCGCCGCGAGGCGAACACCGCGTGCACGATCTCGCGCCGCGGTGCCCAGCCCGGCAGCACCGGCACCAGCTCGCCCGGCCCGAACTCGGCCGCCAGCATCATGCGCGGCAACTGCACGATGCCCACGCCCGCCACGGCCGCGGCGCGCAGCGCCAGCATGCCGCGCGTGACATAGCGCGGCTGGTGCCGCACCTCGGCGCGTGCGCCGTTCGGGCCCTCAAGCACCCACTGATGCACCTCCTGCGGCTGGCCCAGGTCCATGCTCGGAAAACGCGCCAGGTCGCCGGGCCCCTGCGGGTTGCCCAGGCGCTCGATCAGCGCCGGGCTGGCCACCAGGCACTGGCTGCGCTCGGACAGCACGCGCATGGCCAGTTCGCTGTCCTCCAGTGGCGGCGGGCGCACGCGCACGGCCAGGTCGATGCCCTCTGCCACCACGTCCACGCGGCGGTTGGTCTCCTCCAGGTGCAGCTCCACGCGCGGGTGGCGCGCCAGGAAGTCGGCCAGCATGCCGCCCATGCGCGTGGCCAGCAGCGCCACCGGACAGCTCATGCGCACCACGCCGCGCGGCTCGCCGCGCGCCACGGCGATGGACTCCTCGGCCGCCTCGGCCTCGGTCAGCATGGCGCGGCAGTGCGTGTAGTAACCGCGACCCGCGTCGGTGACGGAGAAGCTGCGCGTGGAGCGCAGGATCAACCGCGCCCCCAGGCGCTCTTCCAGCAGCGCGATGCGCCGGCTCAGGCGCGACTTCGGGACGCCCAGGGCGCGGCTGGCCGCCGCGAAGCCGCCGTGCTCCACCACCTGGGCGTAGTAATAGAGGTCGTTCAGGTCGGGCAGCTTCATCGTTCCACCTATAGAACATTGCGACCGATTATCGCCATCTACCCAGGGTATCGTTCCACACATATCCTCTCACCATTCCCCGTTGCACCGGGGTGGTGATCTCAGGAGAAATCCATGCTCAAGCCGATCCAAGGGGTCTACAGCGCGCCCCGCCCGCACTGGGTGGGCGACGGTTTTCCCGTGCGCTCGCTGTTCAGCTACGGTGACCACGGCGCCCAGCTCAGCCCCTTCCTGCTGCTCGACTACGCCGGCCCGGCGCAATTCCCGCCCAGCGATCGCCCGCGCGGCGTGGGGGTGCACCCGCACCGCGGTTTCGAGACCGTGACCATCGTTTACGACGGCGAGGTGGCGCACCGCGACTCCACCGGCGCGGGCGGCACCATCGGCCCCGGCGACGTGCAGTGGATGACCGCCGCCTCGGGCATCCTGCACGAGGAGTTCCACTCGCCCGCGTTCACGCAGCGCGGGGGCCAGCTGGAGATGGTGCAGCTGTGGGTGAACCTGCCCGCGCGCAGCAAGATGGAAGCGCCCGGCTACCAGAACATCCTGGACGCGCAGATCCCCGGCGTGGACCTGCCCGAGGGCGCGGGCCGCGTGCGCGTGATCGCGGGCGCCTACGGCGGCCACGCCGGCCCGGCGCGCACGCACACGCCCATGGACGTGTGGGACGTGCGACTGAACCAGGGCAAGACCGCGCGCCTGCCGCTGATCAAAGGCCACACCGCCGCGCTGGTGGTGCTGGCGGGCACCGTGCTGGTCAACGGCGAGGCCGTGGCCCGCGAGGCCCAACTGGTGCAGTTCCAGCGCGACGGCGACGCGCTGGAGATCGAGGCCAACACCGACGCCAAGCTGCTGTTCCTGGGCGGCGAGCCGATCGAGGAACCCGTGGTGGGCCACGGTCCCTTCGTGATGAACACGCGCGAGGAGATCGTGCAGGCCTTCCACGACTTCCAGAGCGGGCGGTTCGGGCGCTTGGCGGCGAGCGCCTGAAGGCGCCAGCGCGCGAAGGGTCGACCGCACACGCCGGCCAGTTGCTGGTGCGCGAGCGATGGGGGCACGCGGGCCGCCGATGGTAGATTCGGCCATGGCCTATTCGATTGCTCCAAATTCCATAGTGCAACATCAAACAGGGCCCGCGGCCTGGCTGCGGGCCCTGGCCTTGTCGGCGGCGGCCCTGCTGGCCGCTTGCGGGGGCAATCACTCCAGCACACCCAGCCCGACTGCGCTGACCTACGACACCCCAAGGGCGCTGTACGTGGTGGGCGAGTCCATTGCCACCAACCACGCGCGGCTCAGCGGCGGCTCCGCCAACGGATTCACCGTTTCGCCGGCCCTGCCCAGCGGGCTGACCCTCGACGCGATCACTGGAGCGATCACCGGCACGCCCACCGCGCTGCAGCGCGAGACCAGCCACACGGTCAGCGCCAACCACCCCGCGGGCTCGGTCCAGACGCAGTTGCGCCTGACCGTCACGGGGCGCGGTGCGTGGACGTCCGTCGCGACCGTTCCGACGCCCCGCCACTACGCGACCCTGTCGCGCCTGCCCGATGGCCGCCAGCTGCTGGCGGGCGGTTATGCCCTCGGCGGCCCGTCCTTCGAGGCCGACATCTACGACCCCGCCAGCAGCAGCTGGAGCGCGGCGGCCCCCATGCTCGTCGCGCGCGCGGATCCGGCGGCCGTGGTCCTGGCCAATGGCCGTGTCCTGGTCTTCGGCGGCGATGCCGCCGGCTTCAGCACACTGGCCAGCGCCGAACTCTATGACCCGGTGGCCAATACCTGGACGGCCACGGGCAGCATGAACGAAGCGCGCACGCGGCCCACCGCCAGCGTGTTGCCCGATGGCAAGGTCCTGGTCGTCGGCGGATTCCGCAGCCCGGCGCCCACCAGCTTCTCGAGCACGGCCGAGGTGTACGACCCGGCCACCGGCACCTGGACCTTGCTGCCCACCCCCTTGTCCACCGCACGGGCGCAGCACGCGGCGCAGCTGCTGCCGGGCGGCACCACGCTGCTCGTCGCGGGCGGGGTCAATAGCGGGGGCTTTGTCACCTCGGCCGAGCTCTACGCGGTGGACGGCAGCGGCACCACGCCGATCGCCTTTGGCGGCAGCGGCAACGTCATGCTGTCGGTGCCATTGGACGATGGCAGCGTGCTCGTGACGAGCGATGCCGGCACCACGGCGTGGCGATTCGACCCGCACACGTCGACCTGGACCACGAGCACGCGAAACAGCAGCCGGAGCCTGCCCACCATGACGCTGCTGGCCGATGGCCGCGTCCTTCTGGCTGGTGGCTCCGGCCAGAACACCGCCGAGATCTACAACCCGGACCTCAAGGTCTGGACCAGCGCCGCCTCCATGGCCCATGTGCGTCAGTCCGCCGTGGCCAGTCGACTCGACAACGGCCAGGTGCTGGTGGTGAGCGGCTTTGACGCCGGGGCCGAGGTCAACTCGACCGAACGCTACACGCCCTGAGGGCGCGCCGGGCCCCGCGCCTGGCGCGTGGGTCCGCCGGTTTCAGCCCAGCGAGCGCAGCGGGTGCGCGTGCGCCGGCCAGGGCGAGACGAAGAAGGCCGCCACCTGTTCGGGCGTAACGTCCTCGATGCGCGCCGGGTTCCACTTCGGCGCGTGGTCCTTGTCGATGGCGAGCGCGCGCACGCCTTCCACGGTTTCGCTCGCCGCGCCCGGGCGCAGGTGGAAGCAGTGGCGCACCAGGTCGCGCTCCATGCGCAGGTCCTCGGCCAGGCCCACCCGGCGCGCGCGGCGGATCTGCTCCAGCACCACGTGCAGCATCAGCGGTGAGCGCTGGCGCAGCACCTGCAGCGTCTCCTTGGCCCACTCGCTGCCGCTGGCCCCCAGCGCGGCCACCATGGCGGGCACCGAGCCCAGGCCGAAGACGGTGTTGACCTCGTCCACCGGCCAGGGCGCGGCGGGCGCCTGCGCCTGCAGGTGGCTTTCCACCCAGCGCTGCACGGCCTCGCCGTTCTCGAAGGGCGTGGCGCCCAGGCTGTCCCAGAGCTTGGGCAGGCGCTGCGATTCGATGTGGCCGTCGGCCAGGCCCGCGCTCAGCGCTTCGCGGCCTTGCAGCATCCGGCCGGTGAGGCCCAGGTACTCACCCAGGTGGCCCGCGCAACGGCTCAGGAAGTAGCCACCACCCACGTCGGGGAACAGGCCGATGTTGGTTTCGGGCATCGCCAGCTTGCTGCGCTCGGTCACCACGCGCAGGCTGGCGCCCTGGCTAATGCCCATGCCCCCGCCCATGCAGATGCCGTCCATGAAGGCGATGTAGGGCTTGGGGTAGGTGTGGATCAGGTGGTTGAGCGCGTACTCCTCGGTGAAGAAGTCCTCGAGCTCGGGGTTGCCGGCCAGCGCCGCCTGGTGGAAGAAGCGGATGTCGCCGCCCGCGCAGAAGGCGCCGAAGGGGCCTTCCTTGTTGACGCCGCGAATCGCCACGGCCAGCACCGCGGGGTCCTCGCGCCAAGCCAGCAGCGCGGCCGTGAGCGCGCGGATCATCTCCAGCGACAGGGCGTTCAGCGCCTTGGGACGGTGGAGCGTGATCAGGCCCACGCGGCCCTGCACTTCGGTGATCACGAGCGGTTCGGTCGAAGACATGCGGTTGCTCCAGGCGATGGTGGTTCTTCCTCAGGCGCCGCGCGAGTCGCGGGCGTCGCGGGCGTCCAGGGTCTGTAGGCGGGGGGTGACGCTGCGCGAGCGCCAGCCCAGCAGTTCATTGGTGAGCAGCGCGCCCATGACCAGGCTGCCGCCGATCAGCACCTCGGCACCGGGCTCTTCTCCCGCACCCAGCCAGGCGAGCAGGATGCCGAAGATCACCTCCAACAGGGCCAGCAGCGACACCTCGGGCGCCTTGAGGGCGCGCGAGCAGACGACGACCAGCGCGCAGGGAATGGCCAGCTGCACCAGGCCCAGCAGTGCCAGCCAGGCAATGTCGCGGCCCGTGGCCTCGAAGGGCAAGGCCATGGGCAGCGTGAACAAGGACGAGATGAGCCCGCCGAGCAGCACCGACGGCACCAGATCGATGTGACGGCCCTGAGACTTGCCACGCTGCATCACCGTCCAGTTGATGGCGCCGGCAATGGGCACGCACAGCGCCACCAGCGAGCCGATCACCAGCGCGCGGGTGTCGATGTCGGGCCGGGCAAAGGCCAGCAGGAACTGGCTGCCATACATGTAGACAATGCCCAGGCCCGCGACCACGATGGCGGCCCATGTCCGTGGCGCCAGCGTCTGGCCGATCGTGAAGCGCGCCAGCAGCGCGGTGAACAGCGGTCCCGCCGCCATGATGACGAGCACGTTGGCCACGGTGGTGAAGGTCAGCGCCAGCATGAAGGCGGTGAACATCACGCTCCAGCACACACCGCTCATCCAGAATGCCCCGGACCCCGGCTGCATGCCCCAGTGGCGCTGCCATGGGCCCTGCCCTGGTTCGTCCTCGAGGCTGCCCGCCGCGCGGTCGGCCGAGCGCCACAGCGGCAAGATCACCAGCAGCGACAGCGCGGTGAAGGCACTGCGCCAGAAAGTCACCTCGAAGCGAGCGGCCGATTCGAGCTGGCGCGCGACCACGCCGGCGATGGACCACATCAAGGTCACCGCGACCATCAGGAACACCGCCTGCGTGTGCGTCAGGCGACTGAGCAGGCGAAAGGGCATGGCGGGATCAGCTGTCGCGGCTGGCGCGCTTGCGCTCGTGCTCCTTGAGGAAGCGCTTGCGCAGACGGATGCTCTTGGGCGTGATCTCGACCAGTTCGTCGTCTTCGATGAACTCGACACCGTACTCCAGCGTGAGCTGGATCGGCGGCGTGATCTTGATCGCGTCTTCCTTGCCGCTGACGCGGAAGTTGGTGAGCTGCTTGGTGCGCGTGGCGTTCACCACCAGGTCGTTGTCGCGGCTGTGGATGCCGACGATCATGCCTTCGTACACCGGGTCGTTGGCCTTGACGAACATGCGGCCGCGGTCGTCGAGCTTGCCCAGGGCGTAGTTGAAGATCTCGCCGTCGTCCATGCTGATCAGCACGCCGTTCTTGCGGCCGGCGACCTCCCCCTTGTGCGGCTCGTAGCCGTCGAAGATGTTGGCGATCAGGCCCGAGCCGCGCGTGAGGTTGAGGAACTCGTTGCTGAAGCCGATCAGGCCACGCGCCGGGATGCGGTACTCCAGGCGCACGCGGCCACGGCCGTCAGGCTCCATGTTGATGAGCTCGCCCTTGCGCTCGCCCAGGGCCTGCATCACGCCACCCTGGTGCTGCTCTTCCACGTCGGCCGTCACCAGTTCGATGGGCTCGTAGCGCTCGCCATTGATCTCCTTGAACACCACGCGCGGCTTGCTCACGGCCAGTTCGTAGCCCTCGCGGCGCATGTTCTCGATCAGGATGGTCAGGTGCAGTTCGCCGCGGCCCGACACCTCGAAGATGCCGTCCTCATCGGTGTCCTTCACGCGCAGGGCCACGTTGCTCTGCAGTTCCTTCTGCAGGCGGTCCCAGATCTGGCGGCTGGTGACGAACTTGCCTTCGCGGCCGGCCAGCGGACTGGTGTTGACGCAGAAGTTCATGGTCAGCGTGGGCTCGTCGACCTTGAGCATGGGCAGCGGCGCGGGATTGGCCGGGTCGGTCAGGGTCACGCCGATGCCGATGTCCTCGATGCCGTTGATGAGCACGATGTCGCCGGGGCGGGCCTCGCTGGTCTGCACGCGGTCCAGGCCCTGGAAAGTCAGCACCTGGTTGACGCGCCCCTTGAAGCTCTTGCCATCGGGGCCTTCCATCACCAGCACGTCCATGGACGGCTTGAGCGTGCCGGCGTTGATGCGGCCCACGCCGATGCGCCCCACGAAGCTGGAGTAGTCCAGCGCCGAGATCTGCAGTTGCAGCGGCGCATCGGGGTCGCCTTCGTGCGCGGGCACGTGCTTGAGCACGGTCTCGAACAGGGCCGACATGTCCGGGCCCCATTGCTCACCCGCCGGGCCTTCCTCCAGCGAGGACCAGCCGTTGATGCCCGAGGCGTAGACCACGGGGAAGTCGAGCTGTTCGTCGGTGGCGCCGAGCTTGTCGAACAGGTCGAAGGCGGCGTTGATCACCTTGTCGGGATTGGCGCCGGGCTTGTCCACCTTGTTCACCACCACGATGGGCTTGAGGCCCAGGGCCAGCGCCTTCTTGGTCACGAAGCGCGTCTGCGGCATCGGGCCTTCCTGGGCGTCGATCAGCAGCACCACGCCATCGACCATGGACAGCGCGCGCTCGACCTCGCCGCCGAAGTCCGCGTGGCCGGGGGTGTCGACGATGTTGATGTGCGTGCCCTTCCAACTGACGGCGCAGTTCTTGGCCAGGATGGTGATGCCACGCTCGCGTTCGATGGCGTTGTTGTCCATCACGGTGTCGACGACCTTCTCGTGCTCGGCGAAGGTGCCGGACTGGCGCAGGAGCTGGTCGACCATGGTGGTCTTGCCGTGGTCGACGTGGGCGATGATGGCGATGTTGCGGATGGGTCTGCTCATGGTGCGGGGGCCTCTGTTTCGAGGATTTGCTGGATATCGGTGGGGCTCAACAGGCGCCCCGGGATGAGTTCGCCGCCCTGTACGTGGGCGGTGCCCAGCAGGACGGTGGGCGTGGGGTTGGCGGGCGAAGGGCCGAAGACGGCCACGCGCTCGCGGTTGGGCCAGTCGCCACGGCGGCGCACGCCGCTCAGGAAGCGCCCGGCATGCTCGGCGTCGAGCGCGATCCGTTCATGGCCCTCGAGCAGGGCCTCGACCGGTTTCAGGGCGCCCAGCCGCTCGGCTTCGCCCATCGCCTCAAGTGCGTCGAGCGTGACGGCGTCGGCCACGCCGAACGGCCCGGTGGCCACGCGGCGCAGCGCGATCAGGTGGCCGCCGCAGCCCAGGGCCTCGCCGATGTCTTCGCCGAGCGTGCGGATGTAGGTGCCCTTGCTGCAGACCACGCGCAGGCGCAGCTGGGGGGCTTCGCCCTGCAGCCGCATGTCGAGCAGTTCGATCTCGTGGATGCGCACGCGGCGCGGCTCGCGCGCCACGGTCTCGCCTTCGCGCGCGTATTCGTACAGGGCCTTGCCGTCCTTCTTGAGCGCACTGTGCATGGGCGGCACCTGGTCGATCTCGCCCATGAAGCGGTCCAGCACCTCCACCACCTGGCCGGCGGAGCACGACACGGGGCGGGTGTCGATGACCTCGCCCTCGGCGTCGGCCGTGCGCGTGCGCACGCCCAGTCGCACGGTGGTTTCGTAGGTCTTGTCGGCGTCCAGGTGCAGCTGGCTGAACTTGGTGGCCGCGCCAAAACACAGCGGCAGAACGCCCGTGGCCAGGGGGTCGAGCGTGCCGGTGTGGCCGGCTTTTTCAGCGCGCAGCAGCCACTTGGCCTTCTGCAAGGCCTGGTTGCTGGACAGGCCCAGCGGTTTGTCGAGCAGCAGCACCCCATGCACGGGGCGCCGTTGCACCCTCGTGCGTTGGCGCTGCATGGCTAGTCCTCGTTCTTGGAACGCGAAGCCACCGCCTTGGAAATCAAGGCGTTCATGTCGGCCGCGCGCTCGGTGGTGCGGTCGAACACGAAATGCAGCGTGGGCACGGTGTGGATGTGCAGGCGCTTGAACAGCGCGTTGCGCAGGAAGCCCGCCGCGGCGTTCAGGCCTTCGGCGGTTTCCTCGGGGTTGCCCGTGAGCAGGCTGAAGAACACCTTGGCGTGCGCGTAGTCGGGCGTGACCTCGACCGCGTTGAGCGTGACCATGCCCACGCGCGGGTCCTTCAACTCGCGCGCGATCAGCTCGGCCAGATCGCGCTGGATCTGGTCGGCCACACGGTAGCCGCGGTTGGGAACGGACGAGGCCTTGCGGGGCATGGTGTGTCTCTGTCGGTTCGGGTGGATTACAGCGTGCGCGCCACTTCCTTGACCTCAAAGAATTCCAGCTGGTCGCCCTCTTTGATGTCGTTGTAGTTGCGCAGCTTGATACCGCACTCGAAGCCTTCCTTGACCTCGCGCACGTCGTCCTTGAGGCGCTTGAGCGACTCCAGCTCGCCGGTGTGCACCACCACGTTCTCGCGCAGCAGGCGGTAGTGCGCGCTGCGCGTGACCATGCCCTGCGTGACCATGCAGCCCGCCACCGTGCCGATCTTGGACGCCACGAACACCGTGCGGATCTCGGCCATGCCGATGACCTCTTCGCGCTTCTCCGGCGCGAGCATGCCCGACATGGCAGCCTTCAACTCGTCCACCGCGTCGTAGATGATGTTGTAGTAGCGCAGGTCGACGTCGTTGCCCTCGGCCAGTTTGCGCGCGCCGGCATCGGCGCGCACGTTGAAGCCGATCACCACAGCGCCGGCCGCGATGGCCAGGTTGACGTCGCTTTCGCTGATGCCACCCACGCCCGCGTACACGAGTTGCACCTTCACCTCGTCGGTGGAGAGCTTGAGCAGCGAAGCGGCCAGCGCTTCCTGCGAGCCCTGCACGTCGGCCTTGATGATGATGGGCAGGGTCTTGACCTCGCCGGCCGCCATGTCCGCGAACATGTTCTCCAGCTTGGCGGCCTGCTGCTTGGCCAGCTTGGTGTTGCGGAACTTGCCGGCGCGGTAGGTGGCGATCTCGCGCGCGCGGCGCTCGTCGGCCATCACCATGAACTCGTCGCCCGCCTGCGGCACCTCGGCCAGGCCCTGGATCTCCACCGGAATGGAGGGGCCGGCTTCCTTGGTGGCCTTGCCGTTCTCGTCGAGCATGGCGCGCACGCGGCCCGAGGTCTGGCCCGCCAGCACCACGTCGCCCACCTTGAGCGTGCCGCTCTGCACCAGCACCGTGGCCACGGCACCGCGGCCCTTGTCCAGACGCGCCTCGATCACCAGGC
Organism: Hydrogenophaga sp. 70-12; assembly: GCF_001897365.1. Classification (NCBI taxonomy): domain Bacteria; kingdom Pseudomonadati; phylum Pseudomonadota; class Betaproteobacteria; order Burkholderiales; family Comamonadaceae; genus Hydrogenophaga; species Hydrogenophaga sp. 70-12. The sequence continues at coordinate 19,181 of NZ_MKSS01000344.1, read as the reverse complement.
CCTTGGCCATGGCGTCCACCGGCGCGGTGAGTTCCAGCACCTCGGCCTGCAGCAGCACCTGCTCGAGCAGGTCGTCGATGCCCATGCCGGTCTTGGCCGACACGGCCACGAAGGGCGACTCACCGCCGAACTCCTCGGGCACGACCTGCTCGGCCACGAGCTCGGACTTCACGCGCTCGATGTTGGCCTCGGGCTTGTCGGCCTTGGTCATGGCCACCACGATGGGCACCTCGGCCGCCTTGGCGTGCTTGATGGCTTCCTTGGTCTGCGGCATCACGCCGTCGTCGGCAGCGCAGACCAGGATGACGATGTCGGTGGCCTGGGCGCCACGGGCGCGCATGGCCGTGAAAGCCTCGTGGCCCGGGGTGTCGAGGAAGGTGACCATGCCGCGCGGCGTGTCGACGTGGTAGGCGCCGATGTGCTGCGTGATGCCGCCCGCCTCGCCCGCCGCCACCTTGCTGCGGCGGATGTAGTCGAGCAGCGAGGTCTTGCCGTGGTCCACGTGGCCCATGACGGTGACCACGGGCGCGCGCGGCTTGGCCTCGGCCTGCTGCTGCGACACCTCTTCGTCGGTGAAGGCCTCGGGGTCGTCCAGCGCGGCGACCACGGCCTTGTGGCCCAGTTCCTCGACCAGGATCATCGCGGTGTCCTGGTCCAGCGACTGGTTGATGGTGACCATCTGGCCGAGCTTCATCAGTTGCTTGATCAGCTCGGACGACTTGACCGCCATCTTGTGCGCGAGCTCGGCGACCGTGATGGTCTCGGGCACGTGCACCTCGATCTGCTTGAACTCGGCCGGTGCCTGGAAGCTGCTCTGGCCGTCGCGCGAATCGCGCGAGTCGCCACGGCGGCCACCGCCGCGCGGGCCGCTGCGCCAGTTGCCGCGGCCCGAGCTGGTGTCGCCACGGGTCTTGATTTCCTTCTTCTTGGCCGCGTCGTCCTTCCAGGTGGAGGACAGGTTCTCGGACTTGACCTCTTTCTTGCCGGCACCCGCGGCCGCACCCGCCGCCGCAGTGGCGGGGGCCTTGGCGGCGGTGCCCGCGGGCTTGTGCAGCGTGCCCTTGAGGCCGGCCTTGGCGTCGGCCGGGGGCTCGGGCTTCTTGGCCACCAGGGTCTTGGCCGGCGCGGCCATCATGGCGCGGATGTTCGCGGCCTCGGCCTCGGCCTTGCGGCGGCGCTCCTGCAGGTCGGCGGCGCGCAGCTCTTCGGCCTTGCGTTCCTCGGCCGCCTTGTCGGCGGCGGCCTTGGCGGCGGCCTCCTTGTCCGGACCCTTGACCTTCACGGCCGTGGTCGCGGGCTTGGCGGGGGCCGCTTCTTCGACCGCCGGAGCCGCCGCGGCGGCTGCGGCAGCAGCGGCCGCCGCTTCACGCTCCTGCTTGGCGGCGGCTTCGGCGGCGGCCTTGGCCTCCTCGGCCTCGCGCGCGGCGCGCTTGGCGGCCAGCTCTTCTTCCTGGCGGCGGATCAGCTCGGCCTGGCGGCGCGCTTCTTCCTCGCGGCGGGCCAGTTCGCCTTCATCGACCACAGGGGCGGCGGGTGCCGCCGGCTCCTCGGCCACGGCGGGCGCGGCCGCCGGCTCATCGTCGCGCTTGATGAAGGTGCGCTTCTTGCGCACCTCCACCTGGATGGTGCGCGCGCGGCCCATGGCGTCGGCCTGCTTGATCTCGGACGTGGACTTCTTGACCAGCGTGATTTTTTTGCGCTCGCCCCCGGCCGTGCCGTGCGCGGCCTTGAGGTGGCCGAGCAGCTGCTGCTTGTCCGTCTCGGTGATGGGGTCGGATGGCGTGGACTTGCGCACGCCGGCGGCCGCCAGCTGCTCCAGCAGCACGGCGGCGGGCTTGTTCAGTTCGGCGGCGAATTCGGCGACGGTATTACTGGTCATGTGTTCTGTGCTCCGTGGGCCTCCGGGTGATCAGGACGGGGACTGCGTTTCGTCACCGGTGAACCAGTGCGCGCGCGCCTGCATGATCAGCTCGGTGGCTTGCGCTTCCGACTGGCCCGTGATCTCGGTGAGTTCGTCCGTCGCGAGATCGGCCAGGTCGTCGCGGGTATGGATGCCGGCCTCGGCCAGCTTGGCGATCAGCTCGGGCGTGAGGCCGTTCAGGTCGCGCAGGTCCTGCGAGACTTCCTCGACGCTTTCCTCTCGGGCGATCTCCATGGTCAGCAGCGCGTCCTTGGCGCGGGTGCGCAGCTCGTTGACCGTGTCTTCGTCGAAGGACTCGATCTCCAGCATCTCCTGCAGCGGCACGTAGGCCACTTCCTCAAGGCTGGTGAAACCTTCCTCGATCAGGATGTCGGCGATCTCCTGGTCCACGTCCAGCTTGGACATGAACAGCGTGCGGATCGAGCTGGCCTCCTCGGCCTGCTTCTGGGCCGATTCGTCGGCCGTCATGATGTTGATGCGCCAGCCGGTGAGCTCGCTGGCCAGGCGCACGTTCTGGCCGCCGCGGCCGATGGCGATGGCCAGGTTCTCTTCGTCCACCACCACGTCCATGGCGTGGCGCTCTTCATCGACCACGATGGAGACCACGTTGGCCGGCGCCAGCGCGCCGATCACGAACTGTGCCGGGTCCTCGGACCACAGCACGATGTCCACGCGCTCGCCCGCGAGCTCGTTGGTGACGGCGTTGACGCGCGAACCGCGCACGCCCACGCAGGTACCGATGGGATCGATGCGCTTGTCGAAGCTGTGCACGGCGATCTTGGCGCGCGAGCCGGCGTCGCGGGCGCACTTCTTGATCTCCAGCAGGCCCTGCTCGATCTCGGGCACTTCCTGGCGGAACAGCTCGATCATGAACTCGGGTGCCGAGCGCGACAGCAGGATGGGCGCGCCGCGCAGCGTGAGATCCACTTCCATGATCATGGCGCGCACGCGGTCGCCGGTGCGGAAGTTCTCCTTGGGGATCATCTCGCCGCGCTTGAGGCGGCCTTCCACGCGGCCGCTCTCGACGATCAGGTCGCCCTTGTCCATGCGCTTGACGGTGCCGACGAAGATCTTGTCGCCGCGCGACATGAAGTCGTTGAGCAGCATCTCGCGCTCGGCGTCGCGGATCTTCTGCAGGATGACCTGCTTGGCGGCCATGGCGCCGATGCGGCCGATGGGCACGCTCTCCACCGGCTTCTCGATGTAGTCGCCCTCTTCGATGTCGGCGATCTCGTCGCGCGCGTCGGACAGCATTTCCTCGGCGTCGGGGTTCTGCAGGCCGGCCTCATCGGGCACCACCAGCCAGCGGCGGAAGGTTTCGTAGGCGCCCGTGTCCGGGTCCATCGCCACGCGGATGTCGACCTCGCCCTTGTAGAGCTTCTTGGTGGCCGAAGCCAGCGCCTGCTCGACCGCGCCGAGCACCACGTCGCGCTCGACGTTCTTCTCGCGCGAGATGGCATCGATCAGCATCAACATTTCGCGGTTCATCGTTCAGCCCACCTTTCCAATCCAATACGGTCCGTTGTTATGTTCTGTCGGCCGGCTCGGCGCCCGCCTCGCCGGCAGTGCCCCGGCCCTTGAAGTTCACGATCGGCGCCAGCCGCGCCTGAGCGATTTCGTCGAGCGTGAAGCCCAGCGCCTGCAGCGGCGCGGGCTCGCGCTTCTTGCTCACGCGCTGGCCCGGCTTCACCGGCGGCTCGTCGCTCCAGACGATCTGCCAGCGCCCGTCGGCGGCGCGCTCCAGCGTGCCGCGGAATTTCTTGCGGTTGGCCGACACGGCGCCATTGGCGCCCAGCGGCGCCTTGAGCGTGATGTCGATCACGTGACCTTCGAAGCGCAGGAAGTCGTTCTCATGGCGCAGCGGGCGGTCGATGCCCGGCGAGCCGACTTCCAGGCGCCGGTAGTCCGTGCCCTCGACCTCCAGCGCGTACTGCATCTGGCGGGTGATGCGCTCGCAGTCCTCCACCGTGACGAAGCGCTCGGGCGGGCGGGGCTGGCCGTCGGCCGGGGGCTGCCAGGGCCAATCCACCGTGACGCGCAGCAGGCCGCCGGCGGACCGTTCCAGGTCCACCAGGTCGAAGCCCAGCGCGGTGACGGTTTGCGCGACGGTGTCTTGCCAGCCCATGGTTGAAATGCATCAGGCCGGCATCGGTTTCCCGCCCGGCCAAAAAAAAAGGGCCGGTAAGTACCCGCCCATTTGGTCGTGAAGCGCGCATTGTAGCGCGCCAAACCTGGCCTAGCAAGCTGCGAGCCAGGCTCAGATGCCCAGCAGCCACTGGATCACGCTCTTGGCCAGAAAACCCAGCATGCCGAAGGACAGCACCATGAACAGCACGAAGGTGCCGAAGCGCCCAGCCTTGGACTCCCGGGCCAGGTTGAACACGATGAACAGCATGTAGAGGATGAAGGCGCCGATGCCCACGGTCATGCCGAACTGGGCGATCTGCGCCTCGGTAAAGCCCCACAGGGTGCCGGTGGCCATGGCGCCTCAACGCTCCGCGTCGGCCAGCAACTCGCGCCCCGCGTGCCAGCTGGCGTGCGCCAGCCAGGGGATCGCCACCACCAGCCCGAGCAAGGCCAGCCCCATGCCCAGGGCCACCAGCGCCGCAATCAGCACCGCCCACAGGGTGAGCGTGAGCGGGTGGCTGGCCACGGCGCGCCAGCTGGCGCCCACGGCGGTGTGCACCGGCACCGGCCGGGCCACCAGCATGGGCAGGGCCACCACGGTGCTGGCATAGACCGGCGCCGCCAGCAAGGCGCCCTGCAGCAGCCAGACCTCGAACAGCCCGGGCTCGGGCGCCAGCACCACGTAACGCAGGAAATCCAGGGGTTTTTCGATCGGCACCGGCGAGGCCAGGGTGATCAGCCCGGCCGAGGTGAGCACCCAGCCGGTGCCGGCCAGCGCCAGCAGCAGACCGAAACGCACCAGCCGCCCATCGCCCGAGCGCCACAGGCCCAGCACCTCGGACAGCGGAGCACGGCGCCCGGCCGCCAGGGCCTGGCTCACCACGTACAGGCCGGTGGCCAGGATGGGCGCGACGATCAGGAAGCCCGAGAACGCCCCCGCCAGCAGCCAGAAGCGGTCGCGCGCCAGGGCCAGCAGCAGCAGGCCGAAGCCGGCGATCAGCGCGCCGTGCAGCAGGCCCGGCAGCGGCTGGGCCCAGAGGTCGCGCCAGCCCAGGGCGAGCCAGCGCAGGCAGGAACGGGGGGTGATGGGCGGGATCGTCTCGGCCATGGCGTGCGGGCGATTCTGGGCTGGGGGCGCCGGCGCGGGGCTGACCTGGATCAAGCCGCGGCCTGCACCAGCAGGCGCGTGTAGGGGTGGGCGGGCGCGGCCAGCACCTGCAGTGCGGGGCTGCGCTCGACGATGGCGCCGTCCTTCATGACGATGACCTCGTGCGCCATGGCGCGGATCACGTCCACGTCGTGCGTGATCAGCAGGAAGCTCAGGCCCCGGTCGCGCTGCAGACGCTGCAGCAGGGCCAGCACCTGCTTCTGCACGGTCACGTCGAGCGCGCTGGTGGGCTCGTCGAGCACCAGCAGCTGCGGCTCCACGATGAGCGCGCGCGCGATGGCCAGGCGCTGGCGCTGGCCGCCAGAGAACTCGTGCGGGTAACGCTGCAGCCAATCGGCGCCGCGCTGCGGGTCGTCGACCAGGCCCACCTCGGCGAGCAGCGCGCTCACGCGCTCGCGGCGCGCGGCGGCCGACAGGTCCGGCCGGTGCACCGCCAGCCCCTCGCCCACGATCTGCTCGATGGTGAGTCGCGGCGAGAGCGAGGAGAACGGGTCCTGGAACACCACCTGCACGCGCTGGCGCAATTCGCGCAGGCGCTTGTTGCGCCGGGCCTCGGCCCAGTCGCTGCCGGCCACATCCAGCCGGCCCTCGAAAGGCAGCAGGCCCAGCGCGGCCAGGGCCAGGGTGCTCTTGCCCGAGCCCGATTCGCCAATCACCCCAAGGGTGCCACCCGCGGGCACGGCCAGGTCGGCGCCCTGCACCGCCGTGAACGCCCCCTTGCGGAACCAGCCTTTGAAGCCCGGCAGGGGCACGGGGTAGCTCACGCGCAGGCCCTCGGCGCGCATCACCGGCGCGGCGCCGGCCGGGGGCTCGACCACGGCGCGCTCGGGCTGGCTGGCCAGCAGCTTGCGGGTGTAGGCGTGCTGCGGGCGCTGAAACACCTCGGTCACGCCGCCCTGCTCCACCAGATGGCCCTTCTCCATCACCGCCACGCGGTCGGCGAAGCGGCGCACCAGGTGCAGGTCGTGCGTGATGAGCAGCACCGCCATGCCGTGCTGGCGCTGCAGATCCGACAGCAGCGCCAGGATCTGGCCGCGCAGGCTCACGTCCAGCGCGGTGGTGGGTTCGTCGGCGATCAGCAGCCTGGGCCGGCTGGCCAGTGCCATGGCGATCATGGCGCGCTGGCGCTGGCCACCGCTGAGCTGGTGCGGAAAGGCGTCGACCCGGCGCTCGGGCTCGGGAATGCCGGTGGACGCCAGCAGCTCCACCGCCCCGGCCCGCGCCTGGCGCGGCGTCAGGCCGCGCTTGAGCTGCAGCACCTCGCCGATCTGGTTGCCCACGCTGTAGAGCGGGTTGAGCGCGGTCATGGGCTCCTGGAAGATGACCGCCACCTCGTCGCCGCGCACCCCGCGCAGCTCGCGCTCGCCCAGAGCGAGCAGGTCGCGCCCACCCAGCAGGGCCCGGCCCGAGACCTCGGCGTTGACCACCAGCCTGAGCAGCGACAACGCCGACACCGTCTTGCCCGAACCCGACTCGCCCACCAGCGCGAGCTTCTCGCCCTCGGCGATGGCAAAGCCAATGCCGTGCACCACCGGCTGGCCGCCGAAGGCGATGCGCAGGTCCTGCACGTCCAGCAGCGCCGGTCGTTCGCTCATCGGTCGGCCTTTCGAGGATCGAGCGCATCGCGCAACGCGTCGCCCATGAAGGTGAGCAGCAGCAGGGTCAGCACCAGCACGCCGAAGGTGGACAGCGAGATCCACCAGGCGTCGATGTTGTTCTTGCCCTGGCTCAGCAGCTCGCCCAGCGAGGGCGTGCCGGGCGGCACGCCCAGGCCCAGGAAGTCCAACGAGGTGAGCGCCAGGATGGCCGCGCTCATGCGAAATGGCAGGAAGGTCACCACCGGCGTCAGGCTGTTGGGCAGGATGTGGCGCCACATGATCTGCACGTTGCTCAGGCCCATGGCCCGCGCGGCGCGCACGTAGTCGAGCTGGCGGTTGCGCAGGAACTCGGCGCGCACGTAGTCGGACAGGCCCATCCAGCCGAACAGGCTCAGCAGGACCAGCAGCAGGCCCACGCTGGGCGCGAACACGGCCGAGAAGATGATGAGCAGGTACAGCTCGGGCATGGCGCCCCAGATTTCGATGAAACGCTGGAAGGCCAGGTCCGTCTTGCCGCCGAAGAAGCCCTGGATGGCGCCGGTGAGCACGCCCAGCAGCACGCCGATGGCCGTGAGCGCCAGCGCGAACAGCACGCTCACGCGGAAACCGTAGATGAGCTGGGCCAGCAGGTCGCGCCCGCGGTCGTCGGTGCCCAGCCAGTTGGCGGCGCTGGGTCCCGAGGGATTGGGCTGTTCCGCGAAGTAGTTGATGGTCTGCGAGCCGTAGGGGTTGGGCGCGTAGAGGGCCCAGTTGCCGTCCCGGGTGATCTGCTCGCGGATGAACGGGTCGAGGTAGTCGGTGGCGGTCTGGAAGTCGCCGCCGAACACGGTCTCTGGCAGGTCCTGCACGATGGGGAAATATGTCTTGCCCTCGTAGCGCACGACCAGCGGCCGGTCGTTGGACAGCACCTCGGCGAACAGGCTGGCCACCACCAGCGCGCAGAACACCAGCAGGCTCCAGTAGCCCAGGCGGTTGCGCCGGAAACGCTGCCAGGCGCGCCGGCCGGGACCGATAGAAGCCCGCGGCAGCGAGCGATGCGGCGCAACCGGCTGGGCCGGGCCGCTCGCATCGCCCCCCGAAGGGGGGGAAACGTCCGCGCCGCGCGCGGGCGTTGCGGGGGGCTTAGTCATATTTCACGCGCGGGTCCACCCACACGTAGCAGAGGTCGGAGATCAGCTTGGTGACCAGGCCGATCAGGGTGAACAGGAACAGCGTGCCCAGAACCACCGGGTAGTCGCGGCGGATCACGCTCTCGTAGCTCAGCAGGCCCAGGCCGTCGAGCGAGAACAGGGTCTCGATGAGCAGCGCGCCGGTGAAGAAGGCCCCGATGAAAGCGGCCGGGAAACCCGTGACGATGGGGATCAGCGCATTGCGGAACACGTGCTTCCACAGCACCTGGCGCTCGCCCAGGCCCTTGGCTCTGGCGGTCATCACGTACTGCTTGCGGATCTCTTCCAGGAAGGCGTTCTTGGTCAGCATGGCGATGACGGCGAAGCTGCCCAGCACCATGGCCGTGACCGGCAGGGTGATGTGCCACAGGTAGTCCACGATGCGCGCGCCCCAACTCAGTTCGTCCCAGTTGGCCGAGGTGAGGCCGCGCAGCGGGAACCATTGCAGCTGTCCGCCGAAGACGACCAGCAGCGCCACGCCCAGCACGAAACCCGGGATGGCGTAGCCCACGAGCACGATCAGCGTGCTGACCAGGTCGAAGCGCGTGCCGGCGCGCACCGCCTTGGCCACGCCCAGCGGCACGGCCACGCCGTAGCTGATGAGGAAGGTCCACAGCCCCAGGCTGATGGACACCGGCAGCTTCTCGGCGATGAGCTGGGACACCGGCTTGTTCTGGAAGAAGCTGGTGCCCAGGTCGAAACGCGCGAAGCGGCCGATCATCTCAACGAAGCGCTGGTGCGCGGGCTTGTCGAAGCCATAGAGCGCCTTGATCTGCTCGATGCGCTGCGGGTCCACGCCCTGCCCGCCGCGGTACAGCGCCCCGCCTTCAGCGCCGGTGCCGCCCGCGGCGCGGGCCTCGGCCAGGTACTGCTCCACCGGGCCGCCGGGCACGAACTGGATCACCACGAAGGTGATCAGCAGCACGCCGAACAGCGTGGGCAGCATGAGCAGCAGGCGTTTGAGGATGTAGACCCACATAGGACGTCAGAAGAAGCCCAGGCGGGAAACACCGCGGCGCCGGCTTTGCCAGGCCGCAGCGGTTGCCCTCTCGAGGGGGTGACGCGCGAAGCGCGGCGCGGGGGTGTTCATTGTTTGGCCCACCAGGTGTCGATGGCCCAGGCCTCGCCGGTGGCGTACGGGGGCATTTCGGGTGGGCGCTGAAGGCGCCAGGCGTTGTAGGCCAGGCGGTGCGTGGACGCCGACCACTGCGGAATCAGGATGTGGCTGTGGGCGATCGCGCGGTCCAGCGCGCGGCAGGCGGCGAGGAAATCGGGCTTGGTCTTGGCGCCCACCATGCGGCCGATGAGCCGGTCCACCACCGGGTTGGCGATGCCCGCGTAGTTGCCCGTGTCGGGCGTTTTCGCGGCCTCGCTGCCGAACAGGTCGGCGTACTCGGCGCCGGGGTTGGTCGTGCCCTGGAAGGCGATCGAAATGATGTCGAAGTCGAAGGTGCGCAGGCGCTGCTGGTAGAGCGCGAAGTCGACGGGCCGGAAGCGCAGCGTGATGCCGAGCTTTTGCAGGTTGCGGATCCAGGGCGAGACCACGCGCGCGCCGGTCTCGTTGCTGTCGAGGTACTCCAGCACCAAGGGCTCGCCCTGGGCGTTCTTGAGCACGCCGTCCTGTACCGTCCAGCCCGCCTCGCGCAACAGCGCCTGGGCCTTTCGCAGGTTGTCGCGCAGCGACTGCCCGCCGTCGGTGCGCGGCGGCGCATACATGGGCCCGAACACGGCCGGCGGCAGCTGCGCGCGGCCGGGCTCGAGCAGCGCCAGCTCCTCGGGCGAGGGCGGGCCGTCGGCCGCGCACTCGGTGTTGCCGAACAGGCCCCGCACGCGCTGGTAGGCGCCATAGAACATCTGCCGGTTCATCCACTCGTAGTCCACCGCCAGGTCCAGGGCCTCGCGCACGCGGATGTCGTCCAGCGGCTTGCGCCGGGTATTGAGCACGTAGCTCTGGAAGCCCGTGGGCAGCTTGTGGGGCAGCTCGATCTTGACCAGCTCGCCGCTGTCGAACTTGCGGCCATTGACGCGGCGCGCCCAGTCGCCGGCTGAGAAGAAGCGCATCAGGTCGAACTCGCCCGCCTTGAGCGCCTCCAGCCGCGCCGTGTTGTCCTTGTAGATCTTCACCGAGATGCGGTCGAAGTTGGCCGTGCCGCGGCGCACCGGCAGGTCGCGTGCCCAGTAGCCCGGGTCGCGCACATAGGTGATGTCGCGTCCGAACTTCACCGGCCCGATGGTGTATGGGCCGCTGCCGATGGGCGGGTCCATCACGACCTTGTCGAAGGTCTTGCGCTGGCCGGTGGCGGGGTCGGTCTCATTGCCCCACTGCCGGCTGAAGATGGGTATGGCGCCGACGGTGAGCGGCAGTTCGCGGTTGGGCCGCTTGAAGCGGAAGCGCACGGTGCGCTCGCCGAGCACGTCCAGGCCCGCCACGTCCGCCAGGATGGTCTTGTAGGCCGGCGAGGTGTAAGGGCCCAACAGGGTGTCGAAACTGAACTTCACGTCGGCGGCCAGCACCGGGTCGCCGTTGTGGAACTTGGCCGTGTCGCGCAGCCGAAACACCACGGACAGGCCATCGGGCGCGGCCTGCACGTCATCGGCCAGCAGACCGTAGCCGGACCCGGTCTCGTCCAGCGCCCCGGTCAGCAGCGAATCGAACATCAGGCCGCTGAGGTAGGCCGGGGCGGTACCGCGCAGGGTGAACGGGTTGTACTTGTCGAAATTGCTGACGCGCAGGTTGCTCACCAGGCGCAGTTCGCCGCCCTTGGGCGCCTGCGGATTGACGTAATCGAAGTGGGTGAATCCCTCGGGGTACTTCAGTTCGCCCCAGATCGCATACCCGTGCGCGGCCCACAGCGCCGGCGCCGCCAGGCCCAGGGTCCACGCCACGCCCCAGCGGCACAGCCGGCGCAGCAAGGAAAGGGGCGTGACGTGCATGCGACAATTCTGCGTGATTTTTTCCTGGAGTCCGATCAATGGGTTTTCTCGCTGGCAAGAAGCTGCTCATCACTGGGGTGCTGTCCAACCGTTCCATCGCCTACGGCATCGCCAAGGCCTGCCACGAACAAGGCGCTGAACTGGCCTTCAGTTACGTGGGTGAGCGCTTCAAGGACCGCATCACCGAGTTCGCCGCCGATTTCGGCTCCACGCTGGTCTTCGACTGCGACGTGGGCGACGACGCCCAGATCGAGAAGCTGTTCAGCGACCTGTCTCAGACCTGGCCCACCTTCGATGGTTTCGTGCACGCCATCGGTTTCGCGCCGCGCGAGGCCATCGCGGGCGACTTCCTGGAGGGTTTGTCGCGCGAGGCCTTCAAGATCGCGCACGACATCAGCGCCTACAGCTTCCCGGCCATGGCCAAGGCCGCCCTGCCCTACCTCAACGATCGCGCCGCCCTGCTCACGCTGAGCTACCTGGGCGCCGAGCGCTGCGTGCCCAACTACAACACCATGGGCCTGGCCAAGGCCAGCCTGGAGGCCTCGGTGCGCTACCTGGCCGAATCCCTGGGGCCCAAGGGCATGCGCGTCAACGGCGTGAGCGCCGGCCCCATCAAGACCCTGGCCGCCAGCGGCATCAAGGGCTTCGGCAAGCTCATGAACCTGGTGTCCACCGTGTCGCCACTGCGCCGCAACGTCACCATCGAGGACGTAGGCAATGCCTCGGCCTTCCTGTTGTCCGACCTGTCCTCGGGCATCACGGGCGAAATCATCTACGTCGACGGCGGCTTCAGCCACGTGGTGGGCGACTCGGCCAACGCCGAAGCCTGACCCCCGGGCCTCAGCCACAAAAAAGGCCCTGCAGCGCAGGGCCTTTTTGCTGGATGCGCGCGGGCCGCTCAGGCCTTCACGCAGTCCGCGAAATAGGCCTTGCGGCCGTCCTCGCCCACGGTCTCCACCAGGCCGTGGATGTCGGTCTCGAAACCCGGGCACTCGCGCGCGAACTCGCGGTTGAACTTGAGGTAGTCAACGATCTTGCGGTTGAACACCTCGCCCGGGATCAGCAGCGGGATGCCCGGCGGGTACGGCGTCACCAAGCTGGTGGTGATGCGGCCCTCCAGCTCGTCGATGGGCACACGCTCGGTGGTGCGCTGGGCGATGTGGGCGAAGGCCTCGCTGGGCTTCATGGCCGGCGTGAGGTCGCTCAGGTACATCTCGGTGGTCAGGCGCGCGATGTCGTACTTGGCGTAGAGCGCGTGCACGTGCTGGCACAGGTCGCGCAGGCCCATCTGCTCGTAGCGCGGCTGCTTGGCGCAGAACTCCGGCATGATGCGCCACATCGGCTGGTTCTTCTCGTAGTCGTCCTTGAATTGCTGCAGCGCCGTGAGCAGCGTGTTCCAGCGGCCCTTGGTGATGCCGATGGTGAACATGATGAAGAAGCTGTAGAGGCCGGTCTTCTCCACCACCACGCCGTGCTCGGCCAGGAACTTGGTGACGATGGACGCGGGGATGCCGGTCTCGCCGAAGCTGCCGTCCATGTTGAGGCCGGGCGTGACGATGGTGGCCTTGATCGGGTCCAGCATGTTGAAGCCCGGCGCCATGTCGCCGAAGCCGTGCCAGTCGCGCTCGGTGTGGTGCTCGGCGGCGTCGTCGCGGCGGCGGTTGAGCACCCAGTCCTTGGCCTCGCCCACGCCCTCGTCGGCCAGGCGGTCCGGGCCCCAGACCTTGAACCACCAGTCGTCGGCGCCGAAGTCGTCCTCGACCTTGCGCATGGCGCGGCGGAAGTCCAGCGCCTCCAGCAGGCTTTCCTCGACCAGCGCGCGGCCACCGGGCGGCTCCATCATGGCCGCGGCCACGTCGCAACTCGCGATGATCGCATACTGCGGGCTGGTGCTGGTGTGCATCAGGTAGGACTCATTGAACAGGTGCCGGTCGAGCTTGACGTTCTGCGAGTCCTGCACCAGCACATGGCTGGCCTGGCTGATGCCGGCCAGCAGCTTGTGGATGGACTGGGTGGCGTACACCACCGACTCCATGGGCCGCGCGCGCTTCTTGCCCATGGCGTGGTAGTTGCCATAGAAGGGATGGAAGGCCGCGTGCGGCAGCCAGGCTTCGTCGAAGTGCAGGTTGCCGACGTAGCCGTCCAGCATCTGCTTGATGGCCTCGGTGTTGTAGAGCACGCCGTCGTAGGTGCTCTGCGTGAGGGTGAGGATGCGCGGCTTGACGGCGGCGGCGTCCACGCCCTTGAGCAGCGGGTTGGCGCGGATCTTGGCCTGGATGGCCTCGATCTCGAACTCGCTCTGCGGGATCGGGCCGATGATGCCGTAGTGGTTGCGCGTGGGCTTGAGGAAGACGGGGACGGCGCCCGTCATGATGATGCTGTGGAGGATGGACTTGTGGCAGTTGCGGTCCACCACCACCACGTCGCCCGGGGCCACCGTGTGGTGCCAGACCATCTTGTTGCTGGTGCTGGTGCCGTTGGTGACGAAGAAGCAGTGGTCGGCGTTGAAGATGCGCGCCGCGTTGCGCTCGCTGGCGCCGATGGCGCCGTTGTGGTCGAGCAGCTGGCCCAGCTCTTCGACCGCGTTGCACACGTCCGAGCGCAGCATGTTCTCGCCGAAGAACTGGTGGAACATCTGGCCCACGGGACTCTTGAGGAAGGCCACGCCACCCGAATGGCCCGGGCAGTGCCAGGAATAGGAGCCGTCCTCGGCGTAGTCCAGCAGGGCCTTGAAGAACGGCGGCTGAATACCTTCGAGGTAGCTCTTGGCCTCGCGGATGATGTGGCGCGCCACGAACTCGGGCGTGTCCTCGAACATGTGGATGAAGCCGTGGAGCTCGCGCAGCACGTCGTTGGGCAGGTGCCGGCTGGTCTTGGTCTCGCCGTAGATATAGATCGGCACGTCGGCGTTCTTGCGGCGCACCTCTTCGATGAAGTTGCGCAGGTTCAGCACCGCGGGGTCGAGGTCCGGCCCCTGGCTGAACTCCTCGTCGTCGATGGACAGAATGAAGGCGCTGGCGCGGCTTTGCTGCTGCGCGAACTGCGACAGGTCGCCATAGCTCGTGACGCCCACGACCTCCATGCCCTCGCTTTCGATGGCCTGCGCGAGCGCGCGAATGCCCAGGCCCGAGGTGTTCTCGGAGCGGAAATCCTCGTCGATGATGACGATGGGGAAACGGAACTTCATGCGGCTCTCCTGGCGAAGCGCGCAAGTGTACGGAAAACGCATGTCCGTCCGGCCTTGTCGGGCCTGGATTGGCGCAGAATGCGAAGCGGTCCCGACGGGGGACCGCTACATGGAGGACAAGGCACATGGCCGATTCGACCTGGTGGTGGCTGCTGGCGGGCGTGCTCGTGGGCGCCGAGCTGCTCACCGGCACGTTCTACTTGCTCATGCTGGCGCTGGGCGCCGCGGCCGGCGCCATCGCCGCGCACCTGGGGCTGCCCCTGACGGGACAGCTGGTGGTGGCCGCCCTGGTGGGCGCGGCCGCGGTGGCGGGATGGCACTGGCACTCGCGCCGCCGGCCCGGCGATCCTTCGGTGCGCAGCCTGCGCAGCGTCAACCTCGACATCGGCGAGGTCATTCACGTCGAGCAGTGGAACAACGACGGCACGGCCACGGTCAAATACCGCGGCGCCGCCTGGACCGTGATCCAGCGACCCGGCAACGCGCCCACACCCGGCGCCTACCGCGTCACCGAACTCGTGGGCAACCGCCTGCTCGTCGAGAAGGCCTGAGTCCAGGCCGCCCTGCAACCGCTCCATAGAAAGAACAAGACCCGACCATGGAAATCGCCATCCTGCTCATCGTCGTCGCCGCGATCTTCGTCACGCGCGCCGTCAAGATCGTGCCGCAGCAGACCGCCTGGGTGATCGAACGCCTGGGCAAGTACCACGCCTCGCTCGCGCCCGGCCTGAACATCATCGTGCCCTTCATCGACAAGGTGGCCTACAAGCACAGCCTGAAGGAAATCCCGTTGGACGTGCCCAGCCAGGTCTGCATCACGCGCGACAACACCCAGCTCCAGGTGGACGGCATCCTCTACTTCCAGGTGACCGATCCCATGCGCGCGAGCTACGGCTCGTCCAACTACATCGTCGCGGTCACGCAGCTGGCGCAGACCTCGCTGCGCTCGGTCATCGGCAAGCTCGAACTCGACAAGACCTTCGAGGAGCGCGACATGATCAACGCGCAGGTGGTCTCGGCCATCGACGAGGCCGCGCTCAACTGGGGCGTGAAGGTGCTGCGCTACGAGATCAAGGACCTGACGCCGCCGGCCGAAATCCTGCGCGCCATGCAGGCCCAGATCACGGCCGAGCGCGAGAAGCGCGCCCTGATCGCTGCCTCCGAAGGCCGCCGCCAGGAGCAGATCAACATCGCCACCGGCGAGCGCGAGGCCTTCATCGCGCGCTCCGAGGGCGAGAAACAGGCCGAGATCAACAAGGCCCAGGGCGAGGCGGCCGCCATCCTCGCCGTGGCCGAGGCCACGGCCGGCGCGATCCGGCAGGTGGCCGAGGCCATCCGCCAGCCCGGCGGCCAGGAGGCCGTGCAGCTGAAGGTGGCCGAGAAGGCCGTCGAGGCCTACGCCAGCGTGGCGGCCGACGCCACCACCACGCTCATCGTGCCGAGCAACATGACCGAGGTCTCGGCCCTGATCGGCTCGGCCATGAAGATGGTGCAGACGGGCAAGCCCACAGGGGCCTGACATGGACGACCTCGCGCACAACGTGCTGGGCGGCGAGCTGCAAGCCTGCTCGTTCGACCCGCTGACCGGCTTCTACCGCGACGGCTGCTGCCACACCGGCGCCGACGACGAAGGCACGCACGTGGTCTGTGCGCGCGTCACGCGCGAGTTCCTCGACTTCTCCAGCCAGCGTGGCAACGACCTCGCCACGCCCCGGCCCGAGCAGCGCTTCGCGGGCCTCAAGGCTGGCGACCGCTGGTGCCTGTGCGTGAGCCGCTGGCTGGAGGCGCTGCAGGCCGGCGTGGCCCCGCCCGTGGTGCTCGAGGCCACGCACCAGAACGCCTTGCAGCACGTCTCGCTGGAGGTGCTGCAACGCCACGCCTGGCGCAAGGCCGAGGACGGCAGCCACACCGGCTGAGCCCGCGCGCGAGTGAGCTACAATCCCGCGCTTCGCGGAGAGGTGGATGAGCGGTTTAAGTCGCACGCCTGGAAAGCGTGTGTGGGTTAATCCCCACCGCGGGTTCGAATCCCGCCCTCTCCGCCAACCCCCTAGCATTTATGCGGCTTCCAGCGGGGTTCAAACCAAAATGCACCATCCCAGGTGCCATCCCGCATAAGACCTAGCGAGACAGTCTAGAGCCGGCAAGTTGTGGTGGCGCGCCAACGCCAATGTGGCTCCATGGCATTCAGCACTCCCTTTGAAAGCGGCGCACCGCTCGCCAAAACCTACACCGGCGCCTTCTTCGGCTGGGCATCCCAAGTTCATCTTGAGATAGCGTCACTTCTAGGCCACCAAGATGCGGCTTGGCTGAATGACGTGGCAGGTCAGGTCGTGCAGTTGCTCCAGTCCAGCCCTTCCGCCAGCGACGAGGAGTGGCAAGGTCTACTTCTGCAGAACAACCCGTCTCGGTCGGAAGGAACGCCATTCCCTTATCTCGTCAACAGGCCAAGCCAGCTTGGCCTGTTTGCAGCGAGAGAGCCGCAGTGGAACTGGGACCATCACAGTACGAAGACAGCTCGGTGGGAGCGCTATGCAGTGTTCGCTGCACTCTCAATGCGAGAGTGCCTCGCATACTTGGACAAGATCGATGACTTCCCCATTCAGGCACTGGCCTACAACGATGCAGGCGGATACGCGATAGAGGCGACGCGAGCGCTACAGATTGCACATTCACTGAGGGCGTCAATGCTTGAAGGCTCAAGGCGCGGCACGGCAGCAGCGCGGGCGAGACACGACGCGATTGCGCACAAGAGAGCAACCGCGATCGATATGGCCAACTCTCAGCCGTTCGCAACCAAGCGGGCTGCGATCGACTACATAGAGCAGAACCTTGTTCAAGACCCGGTTAAGAACACCTTCTTCAGCCGTCGAGCAATCGAAGAATGGTTGAAGGCTGCGAACTGGAAGCCGGCAAACAAGCGCAAAGCCGGATAGACACACATCTGCCATGCAAATGGCCCCAGTCGCGCCGCATATGGATGCACCTGCGGAGCAGGTTCGTTTCCGCCCGCGATGACTGCAAAGAGACTCCGCTCCACCTCAACTCATGGAGTCTCAATGATGCAGAAACGACTGAAGCAAGCCATCTTGGCGGGCACCCCCGCCGCAGCCCAAACTGACAAGCCACTCACCCCGATTGAGAAGCTTCAGGCGCTGCAAGTCGAAATGCCTCAGGCTGGGTATATCCGGCAGGCCGGCTTACTGGAGGTGCTCCCAATCTCCCCCGCTACGCTGTGGCGCTGGGTGAACAAGGATGCCTTCCCGAAGCCGGTCAAACTCAGTTCACGGGTCACGGCATGGCGCTTCGACGAGGTTCGATGCTGGTTGCAGGCAAACGGTTAATCCCTGAAGCAGATCCGGCAGCATCTGGGCAGTGCGCAGACACTGCTGGAGGCGATGACGGGGAAGACGTTGCGACTGTAGGCGCAGCCGGTGTGGGTGCGACGGTAAAGACCTGGAAAAGTACTCCCACTGCTGTTGCGAGCGCGCCGATGGCAGCAGCGACTGCCGCGCAAGCTGTCCAGTGGGCAGACGAAGCTGCGGCTTGTGCTGCACGTCGAGAGCTGTCGAGCATCGCGTGGAAGTCGTCGCGCGCTGTAGCGTGCTCCTGCTCCGCAATCCATTGCATTGCTGCGGTGTTGGCTTCGCCGAAAAATTTCTCGTTTGCCAGTAGCGCCTTGATTTCAGGCAATTGCTTGCCTTCGACAAAAGCAGCGAACTCCTCGCGGGTGCGAGCCGCTGCGCCCATGGAGCGAGCGATCCTATTGATGAGAGGGTCGGATCTGTCAGTCATGGGCGATATTGGCTATGCGGGCAATTTTTTCTTCATCGTAGCGAGGTTTGAAGCTACGCATGACCACGCAAAGGATCGACCGGATCAACCTGCAGCAGGCCCACCTGCTGCTGCGCGGCACGGTGGGGCGCTGCGGGAGGTCATCTACCTCCGCTACATTCCGGACTCAATCAACCCACCGGGAGCGTCCATGAAGTACGGAGTCGATTTTCAGTATCTGCCCAAGGGGGCGTCGCGCCCCATCGACGATGGGGTCATCGTCGGCATTGAGGGCGAAGACGACGCTCCGCCGCCGATCCCGAATGTCGGGGACTACGTGAACATCATGTCGGCCAACGGCGACTACGCGAATTTCCAGGGCCGTGTCAGATCTCGCCTGTTCAACTACTGGGTGGGAGCCGATGGCCAGAAGGGATGTGGCGTCAACATCGTTGTCGAAGCAACCGATGACGATTGGAGCTTGCTCATCAAGGAATAGGCGCTCAATCACCCGGCGCCGCCTTCTGCCTCGGCCCAAGCCGCGGGGTCACTAACTATCCCGGCACTACCAACACGCGGCCGGCTGAGGTAGCACGCGCATCATGCGCGGACTTGTGGGCCGATCAGGCGCCGGTGGCGCCCTGGGATTGGCGGGGGAAAACGCCAACCCTCGGCTACCTCCTGGACTGGTAAAATATTGTGACAAACAAGGAGGAAGGCATGTCCGACCAAGCATCTCAGCCTGCAACATCCGCCCCGCCGGTAGCCGCTGCCAATCGGCTCGCATTGACGATGAACAACACGGATGTGACCATCGCCTTCGGTCAAACGCGGCAGGCGTACGATCAGGAGGGGAAGCAAATCGCAACGGCAACCGAGTACTCATCAGCCGTCAGCTTGAGCCCACCCGCAGCAAAGCAATTGCTCATCATTTTGGCGAATGCTGTGAAGCAGTACGAAGAGCGTTGGGGCTCAATCGGCCTCGATCCCTCATTCGTTGAGCGCGTTGAGACGAAGATGAGGGCAACTGAGGTGGCGCCTAAGAAGCAAGCCACGAAACGCCGAGCTGCAACCCAGAAGTCCAAGTAATGGCTGCAAGGCCTAGGCACAAGGCGGTTTTCACCGTCGAGACGCCATTTCCCACCGTACCGAGCGCGACGCTGTGGGAAAACACATGGAATGAGAAAATTCAACCCTTCCACCCTGAGGTGGTTGGACGACTGGCTAGCATCCAGGCGACCCTATCCAATCCGACCATGGTAACGACCGCCACGCACCCAGAGTACGTGATGTTCGTGAGCCGCAC
>NZ_MKSS01000343.1:0-6765 GCF_001897365.1 Hydrogenophaga sp. 70-12 | reverse complement strand
TGTCGCTGGAAGTGGGCAAGACCCGCATGGAGGCCCTGGGCGAGGTGGCCGAGGTCAGCGCCTTCTTCGACATCTACGCGCGGCAGATGGAAGAGAACGGGGGCTACGACCATGCCCTGCCCGACGACCCGCTGCCCCACATGAAGAGCCGCAACCGCAGCGTGATGAAGCCCTACGGCGTGTGGGCCGTCATCGCGCCGTTCAATTTCCCCTTCGCGCTGGCGGGTGGTCCCACGGCGGCGGCGCTGGTCACGGGCAACACGGTGGTGCTCAAGGGATCGGTGGAGACGCCCTGGTCCGGCCTGCTGCTGGCGCAATGCCTGAAGGACGCGGGCCTGCCCGACGGCGCCTTCAACTGCCTGGTGGGCGATGGTGCGACCGTGGGCGAGGCGCTGATCCAGCACGACGGCATCGGCGGCGTGACCTTCACCGGCTCCTACGAGGTGGGCATGCGCATCCTGCGCGCGCAGGTGAACCGGCGCTGGCCGCGTCCCTGCATCGCCGAGATGGGCGGCAAGAACGCGGCCATCGTCACCGCGCGCGCCAACCTGGACGCGGCGGCCCAGGGCATCGTGCGCTCGGCCTTCGGCATGTCGGGGCAGAAGTGCTCGGCGCTGTCGCGCGTGTACGTGGACCGCTCGGTGGCCGATGCGCTGATCGAGCGCCTGCGCGTGGCGGTGGGCGCGATCGCCGTGGGCGAGCCGCAGCTCGAGTCCAGCTGGACCGGTCCCGTGGCCACGCGCGCGGCCCAGCTGCGGCACGCCGACTGCCGGCGCCAGCTGGACGGCGGGGGTGCGCGCATCGTCGCGGCGGGCCCGCTGCCGGCCGATGCCGACGCGGGCTTCTATTGCGCGCCCCTGGTGGCCGAGGCCCCGCTGGACCACCCGCTGTGGCGCAAGGAAATGTTCGCGCCGCTGGTGATGCTGGGCCGCGTGGACAGCGCCGAGCAGGCCATGGCAGAAGCGAACGCCAGCGACTTCGGCCTCACGGCGGGCTTCTTCGGCGCGGAGGACGAGGTGGCCTGGTTCCTCGACCACATCGAGGCCGGGGTGACCTACGTGAACCGCCCGCTGGGCGCGACCACGGGCGCCTGGCCGGGCTACCAGCCGTTCGGGGGATGGAAGGGCTCGGGGAGCACGGGCAAGGCGCTGGCGTCGTTCCACTACCTGCCGCAGTACATGCGGGAGCAGTCGCAGACGCGCATCGAGCCCTGACCGCCGGCGGCAGGCCGGGCCTCAGCGCGCCCAGCGCTTGGCCGCTTCGATCGCCGCCGCGTACGCCAACACCAGCGCCAGCACCACGGCGGTGGCCGCCCAGCCCAGCGGCACGAAGCCCAGCAGCGCGGCCGGCGGGCCGCTGTAGGGCAGGGCCAGGGCCAGCGCGGCCATCGCGATCAGCGCGCCCGACAGCAGTTCGCCCGGGCGGCTGCGCCACACCGGACCGTGCGTGCGCAGCACCAGCACCGCGGCGAGTTCGGTCAGCAGCGACACCTGGAACCAGGCTGTGCGGAACACCGCTTCGTCGGCGCGCAGCACCCACAGCAGCCAGGCGAAGCAGAGCAGGTCGAACAGCGAGCTGATCAGGCCGAAGCCCATCATGAAGCGCCGCAGGCCGTGCAGGTCCCAGCGCAGTGGCCGCCCCAGCACCGCGGCGTCCACGCGGTCCGTGGACAAGGCCATGGAGGGCAGGTCCGACAGGAAGTTGTTCAGCAGGATCTGGGTGGGCGTGAGCGGCAGGAAGGGCAGGAAGGGCGCCGCGATGGCCATGCTGACCATGTTGCCGAAGTTCGCGCTGATGCTCAGCGCGATGTACTTGAGCGTGTTGGCGAAGGTGCGCCGGCCCTCCTCCGCGCCGCGGCACAGCACGTCGAGGTCGGGCTGGAGCAGCACCACGTCGGCGCTTTCGCGCGCCACGTCGACGGCCTGGTCCACCGACAGGCCGACGTCGGCCGCCAGCAGCGCGGGCGCGTCGTTGATGCCGTCGCCCAGGTAGCCCACGGCGTGCCGCGTGCGCTGCAGCGCGCGCACGATGCGTTCCTTCTGCGAGGGATCGACCTCGACGAACAGGTCGGTGCGCGGCGCGTGGTGCCACAGCGCTTCGTCGCGCATGGCGGCGATCTCGGCGCCGGTGAGCAGGGCCGAGGGGTCCAGGCCCACCTGCCGGGCCACGTGCGCGGCCACATGGCGGCTGTCGCCGGTGACCATCTTCACACGCACCTTGTGCGCGCGCAGCGCCCGCACCGCCTGCGCCGCGCCGGGCTTGGGCGGGTCGGTGAAGGCCAGGAAGCCCTCCAGGCAGAGGCCGGCTTCGTCGGCCAGGCCCACCCGGTCGGCCCGCACCGCGCGGGTGGCCACCGCCAGCACGCGCAGCCCCTGCCCGCCGAGTTCGCGCACGTGCTCGTCGATGCGGGTGCGCCGCGCCGCGTCCAGCGGGGCCTCGCCGCCAGCCTGGCGCACGCGATCGCACACCGCCAGGGTCTGTGGCACCGCGCCCTTGGTCACCAGCAGGCGTTCGCCATCGGCGCCGCGCTGCGCCACGATGGTGAGGCGCTTGCGCACGAAGTCGTAGGGAATCTCGTCCACCTTGCGCCAGCCCTCGAGCGTCAGGCCCGCGCGCTCGCCCGCGGCCACCAGGGCCTGGTCCAGCGGGTTCTCGATGCCGCTCTCGAAAGCCGCGTTCAGGTGCGCCCAGCGCAGCACGCCCGCGTCGGGCTGGCCGTCGGGGTCCACCGCGGCGTCCAGCGTCATCACGCCCTGCGTGAGGGTGCCGGTCTTGTCGGTGCACAGCACGTTCATGCCGCCCAGGTCCTCGATGGCCTCGAGCCGGCGCACCAGCACGCCCTGGGCGGCCATGGCCCGCGTGGCGCGCGCCAGCATCACGCTCACGATGGCGGGCAGCAGCTCGGGCGACAGGCCCACCGCCAGCGCCACGGAGAACATCAGCGAATCGATCAGGGGGCGGCCCAGCCACTGGTTGACCACCAGCACCGCCAGCACCACGGCCAGCATCAGGCGCAGCAGCATGTCGCCGAAGCGGCGCACGCCCTGGGCGAAGCGGGTTTGCGGCGGACGCTGCTTCAGCTCGGCCGCCAGTTCGCCGAACACCGTGGCCGCGCCGGTGCGGGTGATGAGCACGGTGGCGGTGCCGCTGCGCACCGAACTGCCCAGGAAAACGCTGTTGCCGCGCTCGCGCAGCGGCGCGTTGGCCGCCACGGGGCCGGGGCGTTTTTCCACCGGGAAGGACTCGCCGGTCAGGCTGGCCTCGGTGACGAGGAAGTCGCGCGCCTGCAGCACCACGCCGTCGGCCGGCACCAGCTTGCCCGCGCTCAGCTCGATCAGGTCGCCCGGCACCAGTTCGCGCGCGGGCAGCGGGCGCCAGGCGCCGTCGCGCCGCACGCGCGCGTTGAGCGCCAGCCGCTGGCGCAGGCGCGCCACCGCGTCCGAGGCCCGCCACTCCTGCCACCAGCCGAGGCCCGCGCTGCACAGCACGATGGCGAGAATGGTGGTGGCTTCGGCCCAGCTCTTGAGCGCGGCGGACACCAGGGCGCCCGCCACGAGGATGAGCACCAGCGGGCTGGCGAACTGGCGCAGCACCAAGCGCCACGCCGTGGCGGCGGCCTGCTCGGCCACGGCGTTGGGGCCGTGCCGCTGCAGGCGGGCCAGGGCCTCGGCCTGGCCCAGGCCCTGGGGGCCGCTGGCGTGGCGGGCCAGCAGCTCGGCCTCGGGCAGGCTCCAGTCGGGGGCGCTGGCGTCCGGCGGACGCTCGGGGCGGTGGGGGTGTCGCGGGGTGTCCATGCGGCGCGCGCGCCACGGCGAGGGCGAAGCGGGCCCACCGATGGTGGCCTGGCCGGCCCTGTCGCACCTTGCGCTGGCTCAAGCCGGCGCCGCGTGGCCCTGGCCAGACGGCCGATGGTGGAAACCAGGGTGGGCGATTCACCACTCATGGCCGTTCTCCGGTGCCCACCAGAGCGCCCCTTGCCCCAGTCACCGCATGACCGTTTCAGCCGCCCGCCGCGTTTCTCCCGCCCCGTCCTCGAAGACGCGCCCCGCGCCGCTGCCGACGCGCGCCGCCCAGCCTGTGCCGCCCGACACCTCGACGAAGGAGGGCAAGGCCCTGTTCACGAAGCCCGGCGTGAGCCAGCCGCCGACCCCGGACGATGCCCAGGTCCGCCTGCGGATGGGCATCACCGATTTTTTCAGCCGCCTGCTGACGGCCCGTCTGGCCGAGGATCCCGACGCCCGCGTCGCCGCCGAACTGCTGCGGCGCGGGGCGCCGTCGACGGCGGCCGAGGAGCGGCGCCGGGCGCGCAAACAACGGACGCGGCGCCTCAGCCAGTACGGGCGCCAGCCCTGAGCGGGCAGCGCCTCACTCCGGCTTGAAGCCCGAGGCCTTGACCGGCGCTTCCCAGCGCTTGAGGTGCTCCACCACCATCGCGCCCGTCTCGGCCGGCCCGGCGTGGCTGGGCACCAGGCCGTAGCCGCGGATTTTTTCCTGGATGCCCGGGTCCGCCAGCGCCACCGCGACGGCCTTGCTGAGGCGCTCCGCCGCCTGCGGGTTCATGCCGGCCGGGCCGAAGTAGGCGAAGAAGGCGTCGGCCGCCAGGTTGATGCCTTGCTCTTTCAGCGTGGGCACCTCGGGCAGCGCGGCCGAGCGCTGTTCGCCCGTCACGGCCAGGATGCGCAGGCGGCCCGCGCGGTGGTGTTCGATGGTCTCGGACGCGGTGTCCACCATCAGCGGGATCTGCCCGCCCAGCAGGTCCTGCGCGGCCGGCGCGCCGCCGCGGTAGGCCACGTGCGTGAGGGGGATGCCCGTGGCCTGGCCGATGAGCAGGCCCGCGAAATGCGGCACCGTGCCGGCGCCGGAGGTGCCGTAGCTGGCCTTGGCGGGGTTGGCCTTCATCCAGTCGAGCACGTCCTTCAGCTTGCCCTGCGGCGCGCCCGGGCCGGCCGTCACGGCGAAGTCGAACACCGTGGCGCGCGCGATGGGGCTGAAGTCCTTGATGGGGTCGTAGCCCACGTTGGGGTACAGGTAGGGCGAGATGACCAGGGCCCCGCTGGGCGCCAGGATGATGGTGTTGCCGTCCGGCGCGATGCGCCGCAGCTCGCCCAGGGCCAGCCGCCCGCCCGCGCCGGGCTTGTTCTCGACGATCACGTTCTGGTTGAGCGTGCCCCGCATCTTCTCGGCCACGATGCGCGCCACCGTGTCCACCGATCCCCCGGGCGGAAAGCCCACCCACACGCGCAGCGTGCCGCTGTCTTGCGCCTGGGCCAGGCCCGGCAGGCCCAGTTGGGCCGCGGCCAGCAGGCCAGCGCCCGCCAGGGCATGGAAGTGTCGGCGTCGCATGCGTGTCTCCTCGTTGTGTGGAGCACCGATTCTGGGAGGGCGCACCCGATGGACGCATGCGTGTTTTCCCGAAAAGGTATGCTTGCTAACGGTCCCGCGCGACGGCGCGGGCGCGCGACAAACAAGGACAACACCGGAGACACCACATGCCCGTCATCGACGTTCACACCCACATGTACACGCCCGCCTGGCTGGAGCTGCTCAAGGCCAAGGGCGGGGCCTACAACATCCAGCGCCGTCCCGACGGGCAGGACGAGATCTTCCGCGGCGACACGCCGGTGGCCATTCCGCAGCCCGGCCACTTCGACTACGCGCTGCGCATCCGGCAGATGGACGCGGCGGGCATCGACATCTCCATCGTCTCGCTGACCTGCCCCAACGTGTACTGGGGCGACGAGGCCACGAGCCGCCAGGCGGCGGTGGAGTCGAACGACGCCATGGCGCGCGCCCAGGCGCAGTACCCGGACCGCATCCGCTGGTTCACCTCGCTGCCCTGGGAGTACCCCGAGCGCGCCGTGCAGGAGCTGGAGCGCTCCTGCGCCAATGGCGCGGTGGGCGTGATGGTGCTGGCCAACATCTCGGGCCGCAGCCTCACCGACCCCTTCTTCGAGCCCGTGTGGGCCGCCATCGACCGGCGCGGCCTGCCGGTGCTGGTGCACCCCACCGACCCGCCGGGCGTGGACCTGATGGACATGACGAAGTACGACCTGAGCTGGTCCGTGGGCTTCATGTTCGACACCACGCTGGCCTTCACGCGCATGATCTTCGACGGCTTCTTCGACCGCTTCCCGAACATGAAGCTCATTGCCTCGCACGGCGGCGGCACGCTGCCCTACCTGGTGGGCCGCTTCGAGAAGGGCGACGAGGTGGAGATCCCCCAGCGCCGGCGCATGCAGCGCAAGCCGACCGACTACCTGCGCCACATTTACTACGACAGCATCACCTACGACCCGCGCTCGCTGCAGTACCTGGTGTCCATCGTGGGCGCCTCGCAGGTCATGCTGGGCACCGACTGGCCGCACCAGGTGCACGACGTGAAGGGCGCGCTGGGCAAGATCGACACCCTGGCGGCCGACCAGCGCGAGGCGGTGCGTGGGGGCAACGCGCTCAGGGTGTTCGGCCTCTGAACGGCCGCACCCACCACCACGCCAGCCCCACCAGCGCCGCGAAGGCCGTGTAGGCGGCCACGAACACCCACCACGGCGCCTCCCAGTAGAGCAGCCGCGAGAGCCAGTGCCCGATGAAGCTCTCGCGGTGGCCGGTCTCGCCGGCCGATCGCCGCAGGTCCTGCTCCCAGACCGTGAGGGGGCAGAGTCGGCCCAGCCAGGCCTGGACCGCGATGAAGAGCATCAGCCCCAGGTGCGCGGCGCGCAGGCCGGCGTGGCGCACCCAGCGCCAGCCCAGGGCGCCGCCCAGCAGCAC
>NZ_MKSS01000342.1:0-6882 GCF_001897365.1 Hydrogenophaga sp. 70-12 | reverse complement strand
GGTGGGCGCGATGGGCCAGAGGGTGTCGTCGAGGTCGATGCTGATCGCGCGCACGCGCGACGGCTCCAGCGCGGCGGCGCCGGACCCGGCGGGCTCCAGACTCAAGGAATCGTCTTTCATGCTTGCGAGAGAATAGCGCATGCCCTTCGCGACCGAACCGCCCCTCCCCCATGGCCGCGCCGAGCGCACGGCAGTGATCTGGTGCAACCTGGGCACCCCCGACGAGCCCACGCCCGCCGCCCTGCGGCGCTACCTGGCCGAGTTCCTCGCCGACCCGCGCGTGGTCGAGATCCCGCGCCTGCTGTGGTGGCCCATCCTGCACGGCGTGATCCTGCGCGTGCGGCCCGCGAAGTCGGCCGCCAAGTACGCCAGCGTCTGGACCCCCGAGGGCTCGCCGCTGAAGGTCTGGACCGAGAAGCAGGCCAAGCGCCTGCTGGGCCACCTGGGCGAGCGCGGGCACGCGGTGCTGGTGCGCCACGCCATGCGCTACGGCCATCCCTCCATCGCCTCGGTGCTCGACGAGGTCAAGGCCCAGGGCGCCACGCGCGTGCTGATGCTGTCGGCCTACCCGCAGTACAGCGGGGCCACCACCGCCAGCCTCATCGACGCCGTGAACGCCTGGAGCGCGCGCCAGCGCGCCGTGCCCGAGCTGCGCTTCGTCAACCGCTACCACGACGACCCGGGCTACATCGAGGCGCTCGCGCGCTCGGTGCGCCAGCACTGGCAGGCCCACGGCCAGGCCGAGCGGCTGGTGATGAGTTTTCACGGCGTGCCCGAGCGCACCCTGCACCTCGGCGACCCCTACCACTGCGAGTGCCACAAGACCGCGCGGCTGCTGGCGCAGGCGCTGGGCCTGGCGCCGGAGCGTTTCGTCGTCACTTTCCAGAGCCGCTTCGGCAAGGCCCAATGGCTGCAGCCCTACACCGAGCCCACGCTGGTGAAGCTGGCGGGCCAGGGCGTGAAAAGCGTGGACCTGATCTGCCCCGGCTTCGTGGCGGACTGCATCGAGACCTTGGAAGAGATCGACATGGAAGCGCGCGCCGCCTTCCTGCAGGCCGGCGGCGAACGCTTCGCCTACATCCCCTGCCTCAACGACCGCCCCGAGTGGATCCAGGCGCTGGGCGACATCGCCGCGCGGCACCTGCAGGGCTGGCCCACGGCGCCCGCCGACGAGGCCGAGCGGGCCGCCAGCCGCGAGCGCGCACTGGCCCTGGGCGCGAAGGACTGAGCCCGCGCGCTCAGTGCGCGCGCGGATCGCTCAGGAAGCGCTGCACCAGCTCCAGCTGATCGGGCACGTTGAGCGCGGGCGCGTGTCCGCAGCCGGGGATGGTCACCACCAGGGCGCGCGGTCCGCGGTCGCGCATGGCCTCGGCGGTCTCGGCCAGCAGCAGGTCGGACTCCGCGCCGCGCAGGCACAGCACGGGCACATCGATGGTGTCGAACACCGGCCAGAGCTCGTAGTCCTCGGGGTGGTGCTCGAACTGCTGCACCATGGCCGGGTCGTAGTGCGGCGTCACGCGGCCGTCGGGCAGCCGGCGCATGGAGCTTTCGCTGAGCAGGCGCCACTGCGCGTCGGGCAAGTGGCCGTAGGGCTTGTAGACGGCGCGGAAGTACTGCTCCAGCTCGCGCATGGTGTTGAAGGCCGAGGGACTGCCCGCGTAGCTGCGGATGCGCTGCACCGCCGGCGCCGCGAGCTGTGGGCCGATGTCGTTGAGCACCAGCCGTTCGATGCGCCCACGCAGCGCTGCGGCCGCGCAGACCATGCCGATGGCACCGCCCATGGACGTGCCCACCCAATGGAACTGCTTCAGGCCCAGCTGGTCGACCAGCGACTTCGCCAGGCGCGCATAGAAGTCCAGACAGTACTCGGCCTTCGGGTCCGGGCTCCACTGCGACAGCCCGCGCCCGATGGTGTCGGGGCAAATCACCCGCCAGCCCTGGGCGCACAGGTGCGCGGCCAGCGGGTCCATGTCGCGCCCGGTGCGCGCCAGGCCGTGCCAGGCCACCACCACCGGGCCACCGGCCTGCGCGGGCACCCAGTCCATGAAGTGGATTTCGCGCTCCTCGCAGGTGATGTAGCGCGAGCGCGGTTCGAGAGCGGCGAAGTTCATGTCGACTCCTTCGTCGCCTGGTGCGCCGCGCGCTCGCGCAGCTTGCCGACGACACCCGTGGGGAAGTGGTAGACGGACAGCACAAACAGCAAGCCCAGCCACAGCAGCCAGCGGTCGGGCGTGAGCAGCGCGGGCAGCAGCGGCAGGCCCTCGAAGAGCCCGCCGAGCCAGCGCAGCAGGTCTTGCAGGTAGCTCTGCGCGACCAGGAAGACCACGCTGCCGATGATGGCGCCGTACAGCGTGCCCATGCCGCCGATCACGACGATGAGCAGGATGTCCAGCATGATCTCGAAGGACAGCGAAGTGTCCGGCCCGTTGTAGCGCAGCCAGAGCGCGAGCAGGCAGCCCGCGAGCGTGGCGAAGGACGCGGCGATCACGTTGGACAGCGTGCGGTAGACCACCACGCGGTAGCCCAGGGCCTCGGCGCGGAAGTCGTTCTCCCGGATGGCCTGCAGCACGCGGCCGAAGGGCGAGTTCACGATGCGCAGCATCACCAGGAACATGGCCGCCACGCTCACGAACAGCAGGTAGTAGGTGATGAAGCGGCCGTTGAGTGGCACGGCGCCGAAGGGCCCCTGGAAATCCTCCTCCATCAGCGCGAAGCCGGGCGACAGCAGCTCGGGCAGGCGGAAGGTCAGGCCGTCTTCGCCGCCGGTGATGTCCGACAGCTGCGAGGCCAGCGTGAGAAAGGCCGAGGCCACGGCCAGCGTGATCATGGCGAAGAAGATCGCCCGCACGCGCAGCGAGAACAGGCCGATGAGCAGCGACAGCAGAAAGGACAGCAGCAGCGCGCCCACGGCGCCCACGACCAGCGCCCACCAGGTGGGGCCCAGCGCGCTGGCCGAGATGGCGATGCCATACGCGCCGATGCCGAAAAACATGGTGTGCGCGAAGCTGACGATGCCGGTGTAGCCCAGCAGCAGGTCGAAGCTGACCACCAGCGCGATGAAGATCAGCACCTTGGCCGCGACGTTGAGCGCCTTCACGCCGGGAAACAGGAAAGGCGCGAAGGCCAGGCCCAGCACCAGCAGCGTGAGCAGCAGCGCCAGCCAGCGGCTGCGCGGCAGGTCGTGGGATAGCAGACGGGAAAACATGGTGGATCGAGCCTCTCAGGACCGAAGAACGGGGGCGGGCGTCAGGCGCGGCAGCCGCGGAACCGGCTGTGCCGGGCCACTGGCTGCGCCCCCCTTCAGGGGGGTGACGCCGAAGGCGGCGCGGGGGGTGTTCATCTGTTCGCCACGGGGTACACGCCCTGCGGACGCCACAGCAGGATGGCCACCATCAGCGCGATGTTGGAGAACAGCGCGACCTTGGGCATGAGAAAGCCGGTGTAGTTGGCCATCAGGCCCACCAGCAGCGCGCCCACCAGCGCGCCCAGCGTGGAGCCCAGGCCGCCGATGATGATGACGATGAAGATCAGCACGTTGACCTGCGCGCCCATCTGCGGCAGCACGGTCTGCTGGTACAGCCCCCACATCACGCCGCCCAGGCCGGCCAGTGCGCTGCCCGCCACGAACACGCCCACGAACAGGCGCCGGATGCGGTAGCCCAGCGACTCCACCATTTCGCGGTCCTGCACGCCGGCACGGATCAGCAAGCCGACCTTGGTGCGGTTGAGCGTCCAGACCATGGCGGCGAACACCGCCAGGCCCACGGCCATGGCGAGCAGGCGGTACTTTTCGATCGAGGCGTCGCCGAGCAGGAAACTGCCGCGCAGCGTCTCGGGCAGCGGCAGCGCGAGCTGGCCCGGGCCCCAGATCACCTTGATGAGCTCCTCGCCGATGATCATGCCGCCCATGGTGATGAGGATCTGCTTGAGGTGCTGGCCGTAC
Source organism: Hydrogenophaga sp. 70-12 (assembly GCF_001897365.1). Classification (NCBI taxonomy): domain Bacteria; kingdom Pseudomonadati; phylum Pseudomonadota; class Betaproteobacteria; order Burkholderiales; family Comamonadaceae; genus Hydrogenophaga; species Hydrogenophaga sp. 70-12. The sequence goes on along the minus strand of NZ_MKSS01000342.1, from coordinate 2,939 downwards.
ACCGGGCGCACGATCACGCGCTCGAACACCAGGCCCACCGCGCCGGCCACCACCATGGCGGCCAGCATGGCCGGCACCAGGGCCGCGAGGTTGAGCCAGAAGCTGTCGGCGATGGCGTAGGCGTTCAGGCCACCGAACACGCTGACCGCGACGAAGGCGCCCAGCGCGATGAACACGCCATGGCCAAAATTGAGCACGTCCATCAGGCCGAACACCAGCGTGAGGCCGGAGGCAATGATGAAGACGATCAAGCCCATGGCCAGTCCGGCCACGGTGAGCGTGAGCCAGGTCGGGCCGCTGCCCACGGCCGGCAGCGCCAATGCCGCCAGCAGCGGCACCAGGGCCACGGGTTTCCAGTCGAAGTCCGTCAGGGCCTTCATTGATGCGCTCCCAGCGAGAGGCCGAGCAGGCGCGCCTGCAGCGCGCTGTCCTCGGCGAGTTCGGCCATCGCGCCGCTGTGCACCACGCGGCCGTCGTCCATCACGGCCACGCTGTCGCCGAGCTGGCGCGCGAAGTTGAAGTTCTGCTCGACCAGCAGGATGGTGGTCTGCGCGGCCTTGAGTTCGCGGAAGGCCTCGATCATGTTCTGGATGATGGCCGGCGCCAGGCCCTTGCTGGGCTCGTCGATGAGCAGCAGTTGGCGCGGCTCGACGATGGCGCGCGACACCGCCAGCATCTGCTTCTGCCCGCCCGAGAGCTTGCCCGCCGGGTGCAGCCAGAACTTCTTCATCGCCGGGAACATGTCGAAGATCCATGCCAGGCGCTTCGGGTCGATGTCGTCGATGGCGCGCGCGCCGCGCGCGGCCAGCAGCATGTTCTCCTTCACGCTCAGGTCGGCGAAGATGCCCATGCTCTCGGGCACGTAGGCCACGCCGCTCTGCGCGATGTCGGGCGTCGCCTTCGCGGTGATGTCCTGACCGGCGAGCGTGACCCGTCCCCGGCTCGCGTGCCACAGGCCCATGATGGTGCGCAGCGTGGTCGTCTTGCCCGCACCATTGCGGCCCAGCAGCATGGTGAGCTGGTTGGCGGGCACGGTGAGGTCCACGCCGTGCAGGATGTGGTAGGCGCCGATGTGCGTGTGCACACCTTCGAGGCGCAGCAGTGCGGCGTCGCTCATGCGCTCACTTCCTCTTCGGGGTTGATGCCCAGGTAGGCCTGCTGCACCACCGGCGAGGCGATCACCGCCTCGGGTTCACCATCGGCCACGAGCTCGCCGTTGTGCAGCACGATGATGCGGTCCGACAGCTCGCGCACCACGTCCATCTTGTGCTCCACCAACAGGATGGTCTTGCTCTTGTCGGCCTTGAGGCGGCGGATCAGGTTCAGGATCACCGGCACCTCGTCCACGCTCATGCCGGCGGTGGGCTCGTCGAACATGTAGACCTTGGGGTCCAGCGCCATCAGGATGCCCACCTCCAACTTGCGCTGGTCGCCGTGCGGCAGGCTGGCCGCGCGCGCCTCGGCCTTGTCGGCCAGGGCCACGGTCCGCAGGATCTCATCGGCCTGGTCCAGCAGGTCCTTGCGGTCGCTCCAGATGCGGAAGAAGTCCAGCCCCGCGCCCGCGCGCGCCTGCACGGCCATGCGCACGTTCTCGCGCACGCTGAGCTGCGGGAACAGGTTGGTGAGCTGGAAGGCCCGGCCCAGACCGGCGCGCGTGCGCAGCGGCGCGCTCAGCGGGGTGAGCTCGCGCCCCTCGAGCGTGACCGTGCCGGCCGTGGCCTTGATCTGTCCCGAGATCAGGTTGAAGTAGGTGGTCTTGCCCGCGCCGTTGGGGCCGACGATGGCCGTGAGCGTGCCCGGCGCGAACGCGCAGGAGACAGCGTTCACCGCCACGTGCCCGCCGAAGCGGACCGTGAGGTTCGAGGTTTGCAGCATCAAGACTCCGCGACGAAAGAGGGGGAGTCGGTCGCCGCAGGTGCGGCGACCTTCCAGGAACACCACGGAACCGGCTTTGCCGGGCCGTCGGTGTTGTCCCCCTTCTCAAGGGGGAAGCCGCGTCAGCGGCGCAGGGGGATCACCGGCGATTCCGAATCGGAATCGCCATCTGCTCGGGCTTGATCTCACGCACGAGTTCAGGCACCCCCCAGGCGAAGGCCGGGTCGGCCTTGATCTTGAAGTGGTACATGCTCTGCATGGCCTGGTGGTCTTCCTTGCGGAAGGTCATGGTGCCCTTGGGCGTCTCGAAGCTCATGCCTTCCATGGTCTGGATGAGCTTCTCGCTGTTGGTGTCGCCGTTGGTCTTCTTCAGCGCGGTCACCACCGCCATGGCGGCCGAGAAGCCGCCGGCGGTGAAGAAGTCCGGCGGCTGCTTGAACTGGCGGTAGTGCTCGGCCACCATGGCGTCGTTGACCGGGTTCTTGGGGATGCCGAAGTAGTAGTACAGCGCGCCTTCCATGCCCGGGAACTGCTTGTAGGCCACCATGGCCGGCAGGATGTTGCCGCCCGTGGCGAGCTTGATGCCGTAGCGCTTGTCCAGCTCCATCTCGGCGATCTTGGGGAAGGGCGTGGGTGCGCCCGACCACACCACCGAGATGTACTTGTTGCCCGGCTGGTCCTTGAGCTTGTCGACCAGGCGCAGCAGGCCGGCGGTGAAGTCCGTCGTGCCCACGGGCAGGTACTCCTCGTGCACGATCTTGGCCTTCTTGGTGAAGTCCTTGGAGGCTTTCACGGCGTCGCGGCCGAAGGCGTTGTCGTTGGCCAGCACACCGATCACGTTGTTCGGGGCATCGAGGGCCACGGCGTTGGCGGCGGCGTCCTGGCTGCTGTTGCGGCCGGTGCGGAAGATGTACTTGTTCCACTTGTCGCCGGTGATGGAGTCGGCCACGGCGGGCTCCACCAGCAGGATCTTGCGGTACTCCTCGGCCACCGGGAGCATGGCCAGCGCCACGGGTGAGGCCGTGGGGCCGATGGCGAGGTCGACCTTGTCGTCGGCGTAGGCG
>NZ_MKSS01000341.1:3177-6946 GCF_001897365.1 Hydrogenophaga sp. 70-12 | reverse complement strand
TCACGAGCCAGGTCATGACAACCTTCCTTCCCAGATGCGCGAACCCAGCCAGGCGTGCAGCACGAGGTGGATGAACGAATGGGCCGCGCAGATCAGCACGGCGACGTAGTAGATGCCGGCGGTGATGGGCAGGGTCGGCATGAGCTCCTGCCACTTGTCCAGCGTGGCCACCCAGGCGGCCCAGAAGATCGCCGCCATCAGCACCGCGCTGGCCACGCACACCACGCGGAACAGCCGTTCCTTGTTGCGCGGCGACAGGGCCATGAGCAGCAGGTCGATGCCGACGTGCACCGCGTACTTGATGCCGTGCGGGATCGCCAGGAAGATGACCCAGACGAAGAACAGGCGCGAGACCTCGTCGGCCGAGTCGATGGACGAGCTCAGCACGTAGCGCCAGAACACCTGCAGGGACACCATCAGCGTCATGGCGGCCATGGCCAGCACGATCACCACCATGGACACGCGGTCGAGGGCCTCGACCCAGCGCCGGATGGCGGGCCAGATCGGGGGCAGTCCGTTGTCGCCGGGCGGCGGGGCCGCCTCGGCGGCGCTCGCGCCCTGCGTCACTTGTTCGCCTCGGTGACGACGGCTTCGATCAGCTTGGGATCGATGCGCTTCTTGAGCGACTCCACCACGCCCGCGGTGCTGCGGCGGAAGTCGGCGCGGCCCTGCGGGGTGATCGGCGTGAAGGTCATGCCGGCCTTCACCAGCTGCTGGCGCCAGCGCTCATCCTCGCGGGCGGCTTCCGCGCGCTGCCAGGTCATGGCCTCTTTCATGGAGGCCATGACCGCCTCCTGCTGCGGCTTGCTCAGGCGCTCGAACAGGCGCTTGTTGGCGGCCGCGTTGATGAAGTCGTAGAAGTGGCCGGTGTCGGACAGGTGCTTCTGCACCTCGTTGAAGCGGCGGCTGGCGATGATGTTGTAGGGGTTCTCGTGGCCGTCGAGCACGCCCTGCTGCATGGCCGAGTAGACCTCCTTCACGTCCATGGCGACCGGGTTGGCGCCCAGCGCGCGGAAGGTGTCCAGGTGCACTTCGTTGGGCTGCAGGCGGATCTTCAGGCCCTTGAAGTCGGCCGAGGAGGTGATGGGCCGCACGTTGTTCGTCACGTGGCGAAAGCCCAGCTCGCCATAGCCCAGGCTGATGAAGCCCTTCTGCGCCATGCGCTCGTCGAACAGCTTGCCGACCGGGCCGTCCATGACGCGGAAGGCGGCCTCGCGCGAGCTGAACAGGAAGGGCAGGCTGACGGCCTCGTACTCCGGCACGATGCGGGTGAAGTAGGCGATGGAGGTGACGATGGCGAACACCGTGCCGGAGCGCACCTGGTCGACGTTCTCGGCCGCGCCGCCCAGCTGCATGTTGGGGAACAGGTCGACCTGGAGCTCGCCCTTGGTGCGCGCCTCCACCTCCTTCTTGAAGATCTCCATCACCTTGGTGGCCGTGTGGTCCGCGGGGAAGTTGCCCGCCACGCGCAGCCGCTGCTGGGCCATGGAGGGGGCGTGAAGGCCCACGAGGGTCAGGGCGGCGACGGCCGAGAGAACAAGGGATCGGCGAAACTTCATGGCAATTCCTTCGCTGGGGTCAGCGGATGGGTTACAGGGGATGACGACCTGGAAAATGCAAGAACCGTGCAAGTGCATTATCTTTTCGACTACTCCCCTGTCAACAGGGTATTTACGCACTAAATTGGTGCTCATACGACTGAATTTGCCTTAACCTCGCACCAAGATAATTCACTTTTGGCCGATTCGGCCAGGTTTGCATTCAAATGGGGAAGGCCGTGGACAAGCCGCTGACTGGGTCCCTGCAAGAGACCGCCCCCGCGCCGGGCGCGGAAGAGCCGCCCGGCGCGGAGGAGCGGCGTCGGCGTGGCGTGCACGCCGACGTCTGCGGGCACATCCGCAACCTGATCGTGCACGGCGAGCTCGCCTCGGGCGAGCGCATCAACGAGGTGGGGCTCAGCGAGGCCCTGGGCGTGTCGCGCACGCCCATCCGCGAGGCCTTGAAGGTGCTGGCGGCCGAGGGCCTGGTCGAGTTGCTGCCCAATCGGGGCTCGCGCGTGACCACGCCGTCGACGGACGAGATCGTCAACCTGTTCGCGGTGATCGCGGCCCTGGAGCGCCTGGCGGTGGAGACGGTGACGCTGCAGGCCTCGGCGCCGGCCCTGGCCCGACTGCGCGCGCTGCACGACGAGATGCTGCGGCACCACGCCGAGGGCGACCGCGACCGCTACTTCGAGCTCAACCACCGCATCCATGAAACCATCATCGAGATGGCGGACAACCCGCAGCTCAGCCGCACGCACGCCGACCTGATGACACGCGCCCGGCGCCCGCGCTTCATCGCCATCACCACCGACGGGCGCTGGGACGAGTCGGTGAAGGAGCACGAGTTGGTGATGTCGGCCATGGAGCTGCGCGACGCGCGCTTCGCTGGCGAGATCCTGTTCCGCCACGTGCTCAAGACGGGCACCGCCTACACCCAGTCGCTGGCCGCCGCGCGCGCGGCCTGAGCCCGCGGCGGCGCACCGGTTCAGGCCGGCGCCGCCGCCGCGTGCCTCACCGCGCGCCAGGCGAACACCAGCGCCGGCCCCAGGGTGACGCCCGGCCCGGGGTAGCGCCCGCGCATGATGGACCCCATGTCGGCGCCGCAGGCGTACAGGCCATCGATCGCCTGGCCATCGGGCCGCAGCACCCGGGCGTCGGCGTCGGTGCTCAGGCCCACGCTCATGCCGGCGTCGCCCGGCCACACGCTCACCGCGTAGAACGGCGCGGTGGCGATCGGGCCCAGGCAGGGGTTGGGGCCGTGGTCCGGGTCGCCGTTGAAGCGGTTGAGCCCGCTCGTGCCCTTGCCGAACTCCTCGTCGACTCCCGTGGCCGCGAAGCGGTTGTGGCGCGCCACCGTGGCCTGCAGACCCTCGGCGTCCACGCCGAGCTGCGCCGCCAGCGCGGCCAGGGTCGGCGCGCGGCGCAGGTAGCCGTCGCGCACGAATGGGCCCAGCCGCCAGGCACCGGGGCGCACCAGGCCCAGGCCGTAGCGGCGCAGGAAGCGGGCGTCGCAGATCAGGTGCGCGGGCACGGCCGACGCGTCCTGCATGGCCAGCACGAAGTCGTGGTACGAGTCGCCCTCGTTGACGAAGCGCCGGCCGCGCGCGTCGACGGCGATCAGGCCCGGCTTGGCGCGGTCCAGCGCGAAGTGCGGGAAGCGCTGCGGCGCGCCGTCCGCGCCCTGCCGCACCGACACCGGCGCCCAGAAGGCCGGCGCGCGGTGCCCGGTCTCATCGACCGCGGCGCCCACGGCCTGTGCCAGCCGCAGGCCGTCGCCCGTGTTGCCCTCGGCCATCAGCGAATGCGTGTGCGCGGGCTGGGGCAGGAGGCGCTGGCGCCAGTCGGGCGCGTGCCCGAAGCCGCCGCAGGCCAGCACCACGCCGCGGCGCGCGCGCACGCGGCGCTCGCGGCCGCCGTGCGTCAGCGTGGCGCCGGTCACGGCGCCGCCTTCCTGGTGCAGCGCGCGCACGTCCACGCCGGTGAGCGGGTCCACGCCGCGCTGGCGCAGGCTGTGCAGCAGGCGCGCGATGAGCGCATTGCCCATCACCAGCCGCGTGCCGCGCGGGTGGCTCAGGCGGTCGCGCGCGTGCCGGGCCAGCAGGGCCAGCACATGGCGCAGCGCGCGCCAGGAGGCGAACGGGCGCAGCAGCGGCGCGACGTCGTCCTTGCTGACCGACAGGCCGCCCAGCACCATCATGTGGCGCATGGGCGGGCGCAACCGCGCG
>NZ_MKSS01000341.1:0-3168 GCF_001897365.1 Hydrogenophaga sp. 70-12 | reverse complement strand
CCCAGCAGGCGCCCGTCGAAGGGGCGCGCCACCAGGGCCCGCCCGCCGATGGCCGCGCCGGCATGCCGGTCGTGGTAGTCGGGGTGGCGCGCGGCGGGCGCGAACACCACGTCGGAATGCCGCTCCAGGTAGTCCAGCACGCGCGGGCCGGTGGCGAGGAAGGCCTCGCGCAGGTCGGCCCCGCTGTCGGTGTCGATCTCGGCCGCCAGGTAGCGGCGCGCGCCCTCCAGCGGGTCGGCCAGGCCGGCTCGCTGGCTCTGGCTGCTGCCCGGCACCCACACCGTGCCGGCCGAGCTGGCCGCCGTGCCACCCAGCTGACCGGTCTTCTCGCACACCAGCACGCTCAGGCCTTCGATGGCCGCCACCAGCGCGGCCGTCAGCCCCGCCACGCCGCCGCCGATGACCAGCAGGTCGACCTCGTCAGTGTCCATGCGCCAGCCCGCTCACCGGCGGGCGCCGGTGGAACCAGGGGCGGGCCGCTTCGAGCTGCGCGCACAGGCGCAGCAGCAGGCCCTCTTCGCCGTAGCGCGCCGCGAACTGGCAGCCGATCGGTAGCCCCTGCGGCGTCCAGTGCAGCGGCACCGAGGCGGCCGGCTGGCCGGTGACGTTGAAGGGGTAGGTGAAGGGCAGGTAGGCGGCCAGCCGGTCCATCCAGGCGCGCACGTCGCTGGAGCGGATGTCGAACCAGCCCAGCGGGCGCGGCGTCTGCGCCAGCGTGGGTGTGAGCCAGATGTCGTGGCGCTCGAAGAAACCGGCGATGCGCCGTGCCTGGCGGTGCAGCGCGTGCAGGTTGAGGATGTAGTCGCTCGCGCTCACGCCGCGCCCGGCCTCGGCCAGCGCGTAGGTCAGCGGCTCCACCAGCTCGCGGTCGGGCAATGCGCCGCCGGTGGCGCGCGCGATGTTGGCCATGGTGTTGGTGGCGAACACCATTTCGAAGCCGCGCTCCAGCGCGGGGGCGTCGAAGTCGGGCGAGGCCTCTTCCACGTGGTGGCCCAGCTGCTCGCACAGGCGCGCGGCGTCTTCCACCGCCGCCACGCAGGCCGGGTCCACGGGCACGCCGGTGGGCGCGGTCCGGGCGAAGGCGATGCGCAGGCGCCCGGGCGCGCGGCCCACTTCGTCGAGGTAGGGCCGCTCGGGCGGCGGCGCCTGGTAGGGGTCGCCCGGCATCGGCCCGGCCAGGGCGTCGAGCAGGGCCGCGCTGTCGCGCACGCTGCGGCTCACCACGTGCTGGTGGGCCAGGCCGCTCAGGCCCTCGCCGCCTTCGGGCCCGGCGCTGATGCGCGCGCGCGTGGGCTTGAGGCCGAACAGGCCGCAGCACGAGGCCGGGATGCGGATGGAGCCGCCGCCGTCGGTGGCGTGGGCCGCCGGCACCATGCCCGAGGCCACGGCCGCCGCCGCGCCGCCGCTGGAGCCGCCGGGCGTGAGCGCGGTGTCCCAGGGGTTGCGGGTGACGCCGTAGAGCAGCGACTCGGTGGCCGGCGACAGGCCGAACTCCGGCGAGTTGGTCTTGCCCACGATCACCAGCCCCGCGCGGCGCATGCGGGCCACGATCTCGCTGTCGGCCGCCGGCATCTGCCGCGCGAACAGGCGCGAGGACGCGGTGGTGGCGGCCCCGGCCACCGAGGCCACCAGCTCCTTCACCAGGAAGGGCACGCCCTGGAAGGGACCGGGCGGCAGGCCGCGCGCGACCTCGGCGCGCGCCGCGTCGTGCAGCGGCGTGACCACGGCGTTGAGCTGCGGGTTGTGGCGCTGAATGCGCGCGAGCGCGGCGTCCAGCAGTTCCTGCGGCGCCACCTCGCCCCGGCGCACCAGCGCGGCCAGGCCCAGGCCGTCGTGTTCTTCGTAGCGGTCGATGCTCACGGGGCACACCTCCATGCGGCGCAGGGCGGGGCCGAGCCCCGGGAGAACGGTGCGGCGGGGCTCATGCGTGCTCCGGCGCGGCGGGGGGCCAGTCGGCCAGCGCCATGGGCGCGGTGCCGTCCAGCACGGGGTCCACGGCGGAGCCGAAGCCCGCGGCCGCCAGCGAGCCCAGGGCCAGTTGCCCGCGCCGAATGCGCAGGCGCACGTGGCCGTTCTGCTCGTGGTACAGGTCCGGGTGCGCGGCGCCATAGGCCTGGGCCTCGGCCGGCGGGCGGCCGTTGAAGCCGTCGATGAAGTGGTGCGCGTTGCGCTCCACGTGCGCGATGCCCAGCAGGCTGACCAGCGCCAGGTCCTGCTGCACGGAGATGCCGGGCTGCGTGGTCAGGTCCTCGGCCGACATGAAGTACACCGGCCGGCCCTCGGCCCGGTTCCACACCTGGCAGCGCGCCAGGTTCAGCACCGACTTGTAGAAGCCCTTGCAGGCCTTGGACGAGACGCCGGTGTAGCCCAGGGCGCGCGCGCGTGCAAAGGCGTCGAGGTCGCCGTCGGACTCGTCGATGATGACCGGCTTGTGGCGCGCCAGCGCCGCCACCGGCTGGGCCAGCGCCACCTGGCGCCGGATGGGCTGCTCGATCAGCAGCGTGGCCTCGCACAGGCGGCGCAGCGCGGGATCGGCCGCCATGCGCCGCCACAGATCGGCGATGGCCTCGGCGTCGCCGTACTGCTCGTTGCCGTCCAGGGTCGCGAAATAGGGTTCATCCAGGCGATCGAGCACCGAGGCGATGCGGCGCAGGCGCTCCAGGTCGGCCTCGGCCTGGCCCGAAACCTTGAGCTTGAAGTAGCGGTTGCCGTAGGTGGCCACCACCTCTTCCAGGGTTTCGGGCAGGCCGTCGTTGACGCGCGCGCCGCTCGCCTGGTCGGCCGCCACGATGGGGTCGAGCAGGCCGACGGTGTGCCGCACCGCCAGCGTGTGCAGCGGTTCCAGGCCGCGCAGGAAAGTCGCGAACTCGAAGCCCTTGAGGTCGGGCGCGATGGCGTGCGCGCGCAGGCCGGGCCGGTTGTGCCGCATGGCCTGCCAGAAGCTCAGGCCCTCGATGCGGCAGAGCGCGTCGAGCACGGCGCGGTCCAGCAGGGCCGGGCCGTAGCTGGTAACTAACGGGTTCAGGCCGATGGCGGCGCCGGCGTCCAGCAGCGGGCGGTAGTGCTCGGCGTACAGGTCGAAGGCGCTGAGCGCGGGCGCCGCGAGGTAGGCGTCTTCGCACAGCTCCAAGGCCTTGCGCAGCTGGTCGAGGTTCTGCGCGTCGCTCA
>NZ_MKSS01000340.1:0-7044 GCF_001897365.1 Hydrogenophaga sp. 70-12 | reverse complement strand
CCGGCCTCGTTCACGAGCACGGTGCCCTGGTCCACGCTGTCCACGCTGCTGCCGATCAGGGCCTTGATTTCGTGCGCGGCCTGGGCCGAGCGCGTGGCCAGGTGGCGCACCTCGCTGGCCACCACCGCGAAGCCGCGGCCCTGCTCGCCCGCGCGCGCCGCTTCCACGGCAGCGTTCAGCGCCAGGATGTTGGTCTGGAAGGCGATGCCGTCGATGACGCCGATGATGTCGGCGATCTTGCGCGAGCCGGCGTTGATGTCGCCCATGGTGTCCACCACCCGCTGCACGGCCGCGCCGCCCTGCTCGGCCAGCTCGCTGGCCGAGCGCGCGAGCTGATCGGCCTCGCGCGCGTGCCCCGCGTTCTGGCCGACCGCCGTGCCCAGCTGTTCCATGGACGCGGCCGTCTCTTCCAGCGCGCTGGCCTGGCCTTCCGTGCGGCCCGAGAGGTCCTGGTTGCCCTGCGAAATCTCCGAGCTGGCCGTGGCCACCGCCTCGGCGCCCTGGCGCACGCGCGCCACCACGCCCGCGAGGTCGCGCTGCATGCGCGCCAGCTGGGCCATCAGGCTGTGCTGATCGCCCGGGCGCACGGGCACGGGCTGGCCCAGATCGCCGCGCGCCACGCGCTCGCTGACCGCCACGGCCTCGGCCGGCTCACCGCCGAGCGGGCGCAGCACCAGCCGCTGCAGGGCCCAGAGCAGGCCCAGCGAGACCAGCGCGACCGAGACGGCGCCCAGCGTCCCGGCGGTGACGCGCAAGGCGTTCACCTCGGCCAGGATGCGGTCCTGCGGCACGGTGGCGGCAAAGGCCCAGAGCGAGCGGTCCTTGCCCACTTGCACCGGCACGTAGATGCGCGTGACCTCGGTGTCCAGGCGCGGGTCTTCGTGGTTGACCCGCACCACCCGGCCATCGCGCAGGGAGGCGTTCAGCGGCTCGCGCTCGTCGGCCGCCGTCAGCTCGCGCCCCACGTTGGCGGGATCCCGGTCGCCCACGAACAGGCCGCCCGCGGACAGCAGGCTGGCGTAGCCGGTGTCGTAGACGCGGATCGCGCCCACCTTGTCCTGCAGGCTGGACAGCGCCACATCGATGCCCGCCACGCCGACCAGGCGGCCGCCCATCACGATGGGCACGGACGTGGTGGTGATCAGCACCTCCTTGCCCGCCACGGTGTACTTGTACGGCTCGATCAGCGTCTCCTGGCCGCTGCGCTTGGGCAGCTGGTAGTAGTCACCGGCGCCGGGCTTGTCGTAGTCCACCAGGACCTCCACCGACGCCACGCCGCTGCCGCGGTTCCAGTAAGGGATGTAGCGACCCGAGGCGTCGTGCCCGGGCTTGCCCGCGAACTCCGCGTCGCGGCCATCGAAGGCGTCGGGCTCCCAAGCAGTCCACACGCCCAGGAACTGCGGCGATCCCTCCAGCACGCTCTTGAGCAAGGCGTCGGCCTGCGCGCGGTCGGCGCGACCGCTCGCCTTCAAGCCAGCCAGCGACTGCGCCAGGGTGCGCGCGGCCGTCATGGTGGCGTTGAGCTCGGCGCCGATCTGCGCCGCGTTGCGCGTCGCGAGTTCCTCGGCGTACATGAGCGCCGTCTTCTCCTGCAGCTGGCCCGCCTGGCGCGTCAGCGATACCACCGTGGCCGCGAAACCGGCCAGCACGACGCCCACCACCATCAGCAGCAGCTTGGTGCGCAGGCTCAGGGAGGCGAGCCAGGGGCCCGGGGAAGGGGACTGGGAAGACAACACGCGCGATTCCTTTCGTCGGCCGACATGACCGCCAGGGAATCTCCCACGTCCGCCGCCCCGTGAAGCCGGGAACAGCGCGGCGAAGCGGCGCTTATTCCGCCGCCAGCCGCTCCAGCCCGCCGAGGTAGGGTCGCAGCGCGGCCGGCACGGTGATGCTGCCGTCGGCGTTCTGGTGGTTCTCCAGCACCGCCACCAGCGCGCGGCCCACCGCCAGGCCAGAGCCGTTGAGCGTGTGCACCAGCTCGTTCTTGCCCTGCGCGGTCTTGAAGCGCGCCTGCATGCGCCGCGCCTGGAAGGCCTCGCAGTTGGAGCAGCTCGAGATCTCGCGGTAGGTGTCCTGCGCCGGCACCCAGACCTCCAGGTCGTAGGTCTTGGCGGCGCCAAAGCCCATGTCACCCGTGCACAGCGCGACCACACGGTAGGGCAGCTCCAGCTTCTGCAGGATGGCCTCGGCGTGGCCCACCATCTGCTCCAGCGCCGCGTAGCTCTGGTCGGGGTGGGTGATCTGCACCATCTCGACCTTGTCGAACTGGTGCTGGCGGATCATGCCGCGCGTGTCGCGGCCCGCGCTGCCGGCCTCCGAACGGAAGCAGGGGCTGTGCGCGGTCAGCTTGATGGGCAGATCCGACTCGGCCAGCACGCGCTCGCGCACGGTGTTGGTGAGGGAAATCTCCGAGGTGGAGATGAGGTACTGCTCGGCCGCGGCTTCATCGCCCCCACCCGCTGCGGCATCACCGGGGCCCCTCCCCCGGTAGACCCAGAACATGTCGTCCTTGAACTTGGGCAGTTGGCCCGTGCCCTCCAGCGCCTCGCGGTTGACGATGTAGGGCGTGTAGCACTCGGTGTAGCCGTGCTCCAGGGTCTGCACGTCCAGCATGAACTGGGCGAGCGCGCGGTGCAGGCGCGCGATCGGGCCGCGCAGGAAGCTGAAGCGCGAGCCCGAGAGCAGGGCGCCGGTCTCGAAGTCCAGCCCCAGCGGCGCGCCCAGGTCGACGTGGTCGCGCACCGGGAAGTCAAAGGCGCGCGGCCCCTTGCCGCCAGGGCTCCAGCGGCGCACCTCCACGTTGCCCGACTCGTCGCCGCCCACCGGCACGCTCTCGTGCGGCAGGTTGGGCACGGCCATCAGCAGGGCCTGCAGCTCGGCCTGGATCACGTCCAGCCGCGCGGCGCCGGCCTCCAGCTCGGCCTTGATGGTGCCGACCTGGGCCATGGCCGCCTCGGCCTCGGCGTGCTGGCCCTTGCCCTTGAGCATGCCGATCTGTTTGGACACGCTGTTGCGCTGGGCCTGCAGCTCCTCGGTGCGGGTCTGCAAGGTCTTGCGCTCGCCTTCGAGGGCCTGGTAGGCCGCGACGTCGAGGTAGGGCTGGGGCTGCTTGCGCGTCTCGAGCCGGGCCACGGTGGCGGGCAGGTCCTTGCGCAGTTGAACGATGTCGAGCATGGAAAAGGGGCGGTGGAAGGAATCAGGGGGCGCTGGTGCCGCCGAGCTTGAGGCCCTTGGGCAGCGGGAACTTGACGGTCTCCGACAGGCCGTCCATGGAGCGCACGGATATGGCGCCGAAGGCCTTGATGCGGTCGACCACCTGGCGCACCAGGATCTCGGGCGCCGAGGCGCCGGCCGTGAGGCCCACGCGCGCGCGGCCCTCGAACCACTCGGGGCGCAACTCGTCGGCGCTGTCCACCATGTGGGCCGGCGTGCCGCGCTTGAGCGCGACCTCGCGCAGGCGGTTGCTGTTGGAGCTGGTGGGGCTGCCCACCACGATGACCACGTCGACCTGGGCGCTGAGCAGCTTCACCGCGTCCTGCCGGTTCTGCGTGGCGTAGCAGATGTCCTGCTGCTTGGGCTCGCGCACCTGGGGAAAGCGCGCCTTCACGGCGGCCAGGATCTCGGCCGCGTCGTCCACCGACAGCGTGGTCTGCGTCACCACCGCGAGCTTGTCGCCCAGCGCCGGGCTCAGGCGCGCCACGTCGGCCACGTCTTCCACCAGGTGGATGCCGCTGTCGAGCTGGCCCATGGTGCCTTCCACCTCGGGGTGCCCTTTGTGGCCGATCATGATGAACTCGTAGCCCTCGCGGTGCAGCTTGGCCACTTCCACGTGCACCTTGGTCACCAGCGGGCAGGTGGCGTCGAAAACCTGGAACCCGCGCTGCGCGGCCTCGTTCTGCACCGCCTTGCTCACGCCATGGGCCGAAAACACCAGGGTGGCGCCCGGCGGCACGTCGGCCAGGTCCTCGATGAAGATCGCGCCCTTGGACTTGAGGTCGTTGACGACGTAGGTGTTGTGCACGATCTCGTGGCGCACGTAGATGGGCGCGCCGAACTTGGCCAGCGCGCGCTCGACGATCTCGATCGCGCGGTCGACCCCGGCGCAGAAGCCCCGCGGCTCGGCCAAAACGATGTCTTGCAGCGACGCCATCACAGCACCCCGATCAGTTGCACCTCGAAGCGCACGGGCTGGCCGGCGAGCGGGTGGTTGAAATCGAACAGCACCGCGCCGTCCTCGCGCACCTCGCGCACGGCCCCGGCATAGGTGCCGGTGCCGTCGGGCGTGGGGAACTGCACCACGTCGCCCACGGCGTAGCGCTCCAGCGGATCGCCCAGCTGGTCGAGCAGCTTGCGCGCCACCCACTGCTGCATCTCGGGCTGGCGCTCGCCAAAGGCCTCGCCAGGCGCCAGGTCGATGACGGTGCGCGTGCCCTCCTCCAGGCCGATGAGGCGCTGTTCGATGGCCGGCGACAGCTCGCCCTGGCCCAGGCTCAGCGTGGCGGGCTGGCCATGGAAGGTATCGATGATGACCTGGCCGCCCGCATCGCTCATGCGGTAGTGCAGGGTCAGGAAGGAGCCGGGCTGGACGTGGGACATGGCGGGGGTGGCGATGCACCCGGGGGGATGGGGTGAAACGCGTATTGTAAAAAGCGCCGGCCACCCAGGGAGCCAAGGCATGCAAGTCCATCCGGGGGTCGGGCTCAAGGCCCTGCCCAGCGACGCGCGACCGCGCGAAAAACTGCTCGCGCGCGGCGCGAACGCCCTCAGCGACACCGAGCTGCTGGCCGTGCTGTTGCGCACCGGCCTGGCCGGCAAGCACGTGCTGCAGCTCGCCCAGGAGCTGCTGGACACCTGCGGCGGCATCGCGGGCCTGGTGGCCACCGACGCCGCGGCGCTCGGCCGGATCAAGGGGCTGGGGCCGTCCAAGCGCGCGCTCATCGCGGCCGTGATGGAGATCGCGCGCCGCGCCCTGGCCCAGCCGCTGAAGACCCGCGAACTGCTCAACGACCCGGCGGCGGCTGGCGATTTCCTTCGCCTGCAGCTCGGCGACCGCCCGCACGAGGTCTTCGCCGTGCTGCTGCTCGACAGCCAGCACCGCCTGATCGCCTTCGAGGAGCTGTTTCGCGGCACGCTCAACCAGGCCAGCGTGTTCCCGCGCGAGGTGGTGCTGCGCGCCCTGCACCACCAGGCCGCCGCCGTGGTGCTGGCCCACAACCACCCCAGCGGCGTGGCCGAGCCCTCGGCGGCCGACGTGGCGCTCACCCGCAGCCTGTGCGACGCGCTGGCCCTGGTGGGCGTGCGGGTGCTCGACCACATCGTGGTCACGCGCGAGCGCGCCGCCTCCCTGGCCCAGCTCGGGCTTCTCTGAGCCCCGCGCCACGCGCCTGCGGCCCGGCCCGACAATGCGGGCCATGAAGGTGAACGCCCTCAGCGAGCTCCAGTCCATCCGCCACGCGCTGGCCGAGCGCCGCGCGCGCGAGGCCGCCGAGCGCGAAGCCGAGCGCCTGACCGCCGCGCGGCGCGAGCGCGAGCGCCGCCTGTTCGAACTCGCCGTGGGCCCCGTCGAACGCCTGCCCGCGCACGGCCGCGCCGAGCCCGCCCGCCGCCCGCCCGAGCCCCGGCCCCTGCAGCGCGAGCGCGACGAGGCCGCCGTGATGCGCGAGGCCCTGTCCGACGAGTTCGACGTCGAAACCCTGCTGCACACCGACGAACTGCTGAGCTACCGCCGCCCCGGCCTGGGGCTGGACGTGGCGCGCAAGCTGCGCGAGGGCCGCTGGGCGATCCAGCGCGAGATCGACCTGCACGGCCTGCGCACCGACGAGGCGCGCGAAGCCCTCGGCCGCTTCGTGCGCGAGAGCCACCAGCAGGGCCTGCGCTGCGTGCGCGTGGTGCACGGCAAGGGCCTGGGCTCGCCAGGCCGCGCGCCGGTGCTCAAGGGCCGGGTGCTGCGCTGGCTGGTGCAGAAGAAGGAAGTGCTGGCCTTCGTGCAGGCCCGCCCGGCCGACGGCGGCGCGGGCGCCCTGGTGGTGCTGCTGCGCCCGGCGTGACGCCCTGCACGCCCGCCGCCCCGCGTGGCGCCGCCGGCCGGCCCGGACGAGACCGCTGTCACCGGCGCACGGCATGATCCGCGCCATGCCGGTTTCCTCCCACCCCCTGCGCCCCGATCGCCGCCACTGGCTGCTGGCCACCGGCGCCGCCCTCGCGGGCTGCGCCGCGCCAGGGCCCTCGCCCGGACCCGACGACGGGGGCGTCGACGGATCGGCCTGGGCCCGCGCCTGCTCGTTCGACGGCCTGGCGCCCGCCGGCCCCTGGACGCACCGCCGCTACGGCAACCGCCGCCCCACCGACTACCGCGCCACTGAGCACGGTGGCCGCCCGGCCGTGCACGCGCGCAGCGCCGCGGGCAACAGCCTCATGCGCCTGCCCCTGAAGGCGGCGGACTTGCCACCGGGCGCGCGGCTGCGGTTCTCGTGGTGGGCCGACGCGCTGCTGGAGCAGGCCGACATGAAAGACCCGCAGGCCGATGATGCCGTCGCCCGCGTGATGCTGAGCTTCGACGGCGACCGCCAGACCTGGAGCCGGCGCGACCACATGCTCTCGGAGCTGGCGCAACTGATGACCGGCGAGCCCCTGCCCTACGCCACCCTCATGTACGTGTGGGACAGCCGCTACCCCGTGGGCACGGTGATCGAGAACCCGCACACGCGGCGCATCCGCAAACTGGTGGTGCAGCAGGGACCGCGGCAACTGGGGCGCTGGGTGGAGCACGAGCGCGATGTGCGGGCCGACTACCTCGCGGCCTTCGAGCGCCCGCCCGGCCCGCTCACGGCCCTCGGCCTGATGACCGACGCCAACAACCTGGCCACCACGGCCGAGGCCTGGTACGGCCCGCTGGTGCTGCGCGACGCCGCGCCCACCACGCGCTGAGGCTGGTCTCAGCCCGGGCTGTTGCGCATCCAGTCGGCGGTCTGGAAGAAGCTGCGTTTCAGGCGCTCGCGCAGCTCGGCGTCGACCCCGGTCTCGCCCATGGCCTGGTCCATGCAG
>NZ_MKSS01000339.1:0-7034 GCF_001897365.1 Hydrogenophaga sp. 70-12 | reverse complement strand
TCCCCAACAACCTGATGCCCTTCGTGGCCCAGGTGGCCGTGGGCGCGCGCGAGCACCTCAACGTCTTCGGCGGCGACTACCCCACACCCGACGGCACCGGCGTGCGCGACTTCATCCACGTCATGGACCTGGCGCGCGGCCACGTCGCCGCCATCCAGGCCCTGCTGGGCCGGGGCGAGAGCTTCACCGTGAACCTGGGCACCGGGCGCGGCCACAGCGTGCTGGAAGTGGTGGCCGCCTTCGAGAAGGCCAGTGGGCGGCCCGTGCCCTACCGCGTGACCCCGCGCCGCGCGGGCGACGTGGCCCAGTGCTGGGCCGACCCGTCGCTGGCGCGCCAGCTGCTGGGCTGGCAATCGCGCCACACGCTCGATGAAATGTGCGCCGACGCCTGGCGCTGGCAGCGCGAGAACCCGAACGGTTACCGCAGCTGAATGCCGGCGGACTGCGCCGCCTTGAACGCCCCTTCGCCGAAGCTCGCGCCGAACTGGCGCGCCAGGCGCAGGCCCAGGTTCTCGCGCTGGGTGTAGTCCACCACCTCCTCGGCCTTGATCACCTCGCGCGCCACGTAGTCGAGGTTGCCCAAGCCATCGGCCAGGCCGTGGCTCACGGCCTGCTGGCCGCTCCACACCAGGCCGGTGAAGGTGTCGGCGTCTTCCTTCAGGCGCTTGCCGCGGCCCTGCTTCACCACCTCGATGAACTGCAGGTGGATCTCGTCGAGCATGGCCTGCAGGTAGGCTTTCTGCTGCTCGTCCTGCGGGCTGAAGGGGTCGAGCATGGCCTTGTTGCGGCCCGCCACCATCAGGCGCCGCTCCACGCCCAGCTTGTCCATCAGGCCCGTGAAGCCGAAGCCGTCCATCAGCACGCCGATGCTGCCCACCAGGCTGGCCTTGTCGACGTAGATGTCGTCGGCCGCCGCCGCGATGTAGTAGGCCGCGGAGGCGCAGGTTTCCTCCACCACGGCATAGACCTTCTTGTCGTGCAGGCCCTTCAGGCGGCGGATCTCGTCGTTGATGATGCCGGCCTGCACCGGGCTGCCGCCCGGCGAGTTGATGAGCAGCACGATGCCCTGGGCCCCCTGGTCCTCGAAGGCCTGGCGCAGCGCGGGCAGCACGTTCTCCGCGCTGGCCTGGGCGCCGGCACCGATGGTGCCTTCGATTTCGATCACCGCGGTGTGCGGCGTGCTGGGCTGCGAGCCCGCCATGTGCTCGGCCTTGACGGCCAGCCAGACGATGGCGCCGATCACCAGCAGCCAGGCGAAGCGGAAGAACAGCTTCCAGCGGCGCGCGGCGCGCTGCTCCTTGAGCTGGGCGAACAGCAGCTTTTCGATGGCCTCGCGCTCCCAGGCAACGCCGGCGGGGCGCGGGGTGGCGGCGGTGTTGAAGTCCTCGTTCACGACGGGCTCGCTTTCAGAATTCCACGGGTTTGAGATGGTACTGGGAGCGCCAGTGCACCACGCCGTCGAGCTCCACCAGTTCGATCCGGAACAAGCCACCCCGGCAGGGGCCGCCGCGGCATTCGCCGGTGTCGGGCGCGTACACCGCGCCGTGCGTGGCACACAGCAGCCAGCGCGCGCTGTCGTCGAAGAAATGGTCGGGACGCCAGTCCAGCTCCATGGCCACGTGCGTGCAGCGGTTCAGGTAGGCGTGCGCGCGGCCCTGGTAGCGGATGGCGAAGGCCCGGCAGGTCTGGCCCGCGTAGTTGACGTCGAAGGACACGCCCTGGCCGCCATCGACCAGGTCGTGGCTGTGGCACAGCGGGTGCAGGTCGTCGGCGGGGGCGGGCGCCATGCGGGTCGGGCCTCAGGCGTGTTCGAGCAGCCAGCCGTGCAGTTCGGCCACCGAGTGCGCGACGAAGCGTGGCCCCAGGGCGTGGAAGGCGTCGGGCTCGTGCGCGCCGTAGCTCACGCCCACGCTCGCGCAGCCGGCGTTCACCGCCATCTGCAGGTCGTGCGTGGTGTCGCCGATCATGAGCGTGCGCTCGGGCTCGACGCCGAACTCGCGCATCAGCTGGTGCAGCATCAGTGGGCTGGGCTTGCCGGCCGTTTCGTCGGCCGTGCGCGAGCCGTCGAACACGCCGCTCAGTTCCACCGTGCGCAGCACCTCGTCGAGCCCACGCCGGCTCTTGCCGGTGGCCACGGCCAGCCAATGCTGCCGTTCCTTGAGCGCCTGCAGCAGCGGCAGCACGCCGTCGAACAGGCTGAGCTCGTTCTGGCTGGCCAGGTAGTGGTGGCGGTAGCGCTCGCCCAGGCGCGGGTACAGGTCGGGCGGCACGTCGGGCGCGGCATGCGCCAGGGCCTGCATCAGGCCCATGCCGATGACGTAACTCGCCTGCTCGCGCGTGGGCACGGTGCCGCCCACGTCGGCCACGGCGCGCTGGATGCTCTGCGCGATGACCGCCGTGGAGTCGTAGAGCGTGCCGTCCCAGTCGAAGGCGATGAGATCGTAGCGGCGGACCATGGCTCAGCCCAGTTTTTCCAGGGTCCTGACGTGGTGCCGCAGGTGATCGGCCACCACGCTCTGGACGAAGTAGTAGCCGTGGTCGTAGCCCTCGTGCCAGCGCAGCGTGAGCGGCTGGCCGGCGGCGCGGCAGGCGGCTTCAAGCCGGTCCGGGTGCAGTTGCGCCGCCAGGAACTGGTCGGCGCGGCCCTGATCGATCAGCAGCGGCGGGCAGCGCTTGCCCGCCTGGATGAGCTCGGTGGCGTCGTGCTCCGCCCAGCGGGCGCGGTCCTCGCCCAGGTAGCCGGTGAACGCCTTCTCGCCCCAGGGGCACTGCGTGGGCGCGGCGATCGGCGCGAAGGCCGAGACGCTCTGGAACAGCGACGGGTGGCGCAGCGCCAGCGTGAGCGCGCCGTGCCCACCCATGGAGTGGCCGAACACGCCGACGCGGTCGCGGCGCAGGGCGAAGCGCTCGAACACCAGCGCGCGCAGTTCTTCCACGATCCAACGCTCCATGCGGAAGTGACGCGACCAAGGCGCTTCGCTGGCGTCGAGGTAAAAGCCCGCGCCGTGGCCGAAGTCCCAGGCCGCGTCGGCGCCCTCGATGCCGGTGGCGCGCGGGCTGGTGTCGGGCGTGACGATGGCCAGGCCCAGCTTGGCCGCCAGGCGCTGCGCGCCGGCCTTGATGGCGAAGGTTTCCTCGGTGCAGGTCAGCCCCGCCAGGTAGAACAGCACCGGCACCGGGCCCTTGGCCGCCTGCGGCGGCAGGAACACGCCAAAACGCATCGGCAGGCCGATGGCGGCCGACTCGTGCCGGTAGAAGCCCTGCACGCCGCCGAAGCAGCGGTGCTCGCTCAGCGTCTCCACGGCCATCAGAACTCCACCACCGAGCGGATCGACTCGCCGCGCTTCATCAGCGCGAAGCCCTCGTTGATGTCCTCCAGCTTGAGCTTGTGCGTGATGAGGTCGTCGATGTTGATCTTGCCGTCCATGTACCAGTCGACGATCTTGGGCACGTCGGTGCGCCCGCGCGCGCCGCCGAAGGCCGAGCCCTCCCACTTGCGGCCGGTGACGAGCTGGAAGGGCCGCGTGCTGATCTCCGCGCCCGCCTCGGCCACGCCGATGATGATGCTGCGGCCCCAGCCCTTGTGCGTGCACTCCAGGGCCTGGCGCATCACCTTCGTGTTGCCGATGCACTCGAAGCTGTAGTCGGCGCCGCCGTCGGTGAGCTGCACGATGGCGTCGACGATGTTGTCGTGGTCCTTGGGGTTGAGGAAGTGGGTCATGCCGAACTTCCTCGCCATCGCCTCGCGCTCGGGGTTGAGGTCGATGCCGATGATCTTGTCGGCGCCCACCATCTTGGCGCCCTGAATCACGTTCAGGCCGATGCCGCCCAGGCCGAAGACGACCACGTTGGCGCCCGCCTCCACCTTGGCGGTGAACAGCACCGCGCCGATGCCGGTGGTGACGCCGCAGCCGATGTAGCAGACCTTGTCGAAGGGCGCGTCGGGGCGGATCTTGGCCAGCGCGATCTCGGGCACCACCGTGTGGTTGGCGAAGGTGCTGGTGCCCATGTAGTGCAGGATGGGCTTGCCGTCGAGGCTGAAGCGGCTGGTGGCGTCGGGCATCAGGCCCTTGCCCTGCGTGCCGCGGATGAGCTGGCACAGGTTGGTCTTGCGGCTCAGGCAGAACTTGCACTGGCGGCATTCGGGCGTGTACAGCGGGATGACGTGGTCGCCCTTCTTGAGCGTGGTCACCCCCGGACCCACGTCCACCACGATGCCCGCGCCCTCATGGCCCAGGATGGCGGGGAACAGGCCCTCGGGGTCGGCGCCCGAGAGCGTGTAGTAGTCGGTGTGGCAGATGCCGGTGGCCTTGATCTCGACCAGCACCTCGCCGGCCTTCGGCCCTTGCAGGTCCACGGTTTCGATGGTGAGGGGGGCTCCGGCCTTCCAGGCCACGGCGGCGCGCGTTTTCATGGTGGGTCTCTCTCGGGTGTCAATGATGCGGGGAACACCCGCGAGGTTAACCCGCCTCCCCATGCCCGAGCCCGGCGCCGGGCATGCGTCCGGTCGCCTCAGTCGGCGGGCGCGCCGGCGCGGAACCAGTCACCGATCAGCGCGCGCTCCTCGTCGGTGATGCCGGTGGCGTTGTTGATGGGCATCACCTTGGTGACCACGGCCTGCTGGTACACCGCCTGCGCGTGGCGCTGGAGTTCGGCCGGGCTGTCCAGCCGAACGCCCTTGGACTGCAGGGCCTCGCCATGGCACATCACGCAGCGCTGCGCCACCACGGCCTGCACCCGGGCCGCGCTCACCGCCGGCCGCTCGGCCACCGGGGCGGACGGCGCGGGCTTGAGCCAGACGATCACGCCGATCAACACCACCACGCCCGCCAGCGCGTACTTCCAGGGGTGCGGGTTGCGGCCCAGCTTGAAGCCGTGGCGCAGCACGAAGAACTGCCGGATCGCCGCGCCCGCGGCCATCATGGCGATCAGCACCCAGCCGTTGTGCGGGTTCGCGTAGGTGAAGCTGTAGTGGTTGCTCAGCATGGCGAACAGCACCGGCAGCGTGAAGTAGGTGTTGTGCACGCTGCGCTGCTTGCCGCGCTGGCCATGGATGGGGTCCACCGGCAGGCCGGCCTTGAGCGCGGCCACCACCTTGCGCTGGCCCGGGATGATCCAGAAGAACACGTTGGCGCTCATGGCCGTGGCGATCATGGCGCCCACCAGCAGGAAGGCCGCCCGCCCCGCGAACAGCGAGGTGGCCAGCAGCGCGGCCACCGCCACCAGCACGGCCACGGCCGCGCCCACCTTGGCGTCGCCGTTCTTGGTCTGCCCCAGGGTGCGGCAGATGGTGTCGTAGGCCAGCCAGAACACCACCAGGAAGGCCAGCGCGGTGGCGATGGCCGCGCCAGGCGACCAGTCGAAGACCTGCGGATCGATCAGGTAGACCTTGGGGCTCCACAGATAAGACACCAGAAACAGCGCAAAGCCCGAGAGCCAGGTGGAGTAGCTTTCCCAGAAGAACCAGTGCAGGTGGCCCGGCAGCTGCGGCGGCGAGACCGCGTACTTCACCGGGTGGTAGAAGCCGCCGCCGTGCACGGCCCACAGCTCGCCGGTGGCGCCGTCGCGGCGCAGCGCCTCGTCCTCGGGCGGCGTGAGGCTGCTGTCGAGGAAAACGAAATAGAAGGAGGAGCCGATCCAGGCGATGGCGACGATGACGTGCAGCCAGCGCAACAGCAGGTTGGCCCAGTCGAGCAGGTAGGTTTCCATGGCACCTCGTTCAAGGGATGGCCTTGGGCCATCCGGCGTTTCGACTCACCACCGCGGGCGCTCTGAGCCGACCGAGGGCCGCGATACACGGTGCGTTGCACCGGCTCCGCTGCGACCACAGAAGGCCCGCAGTGTAGCGGTTTCAATGGACGACCCGCCATGCTGCGCACTGCGGGGCCGAGCGCCTTGGGAGCGGCCCGACAGCGCTCAAACGCCGCTCGCGGCGGTCGTCGACGTCAGCAGCAACAACTGCGCCACCACGGCCGCCGCGATCACGGCCGGCGCCTTGCCGGTGATGCCGGGCAGACCGATCGGGCAGGTCACGCGCGCCAGCTCTTCTTCGCCGAAGCCGCGCTCCGCCAGCCGGTGGCGGAAGGTGGCCCACTTGGTGCGGCTGCCGATGAGGCCAATGAAGCCGAGGTCGTCGCGTTCGCGCAGGCGGCGCAGGCAGGCCGCCACGATGTCCAGGTCCTCCGCGTGCGAAAAGCTCATGACCAGCACCAGCGAGCCGCTGGCCAGCGCCGGCACGGCGGCCTGCACCGGGTCGGAATGCTCGGCCGCCACACCCTCGGGCAGCGGGTCGGGAAAGGCCTCGTCGCGGCTGTCGATCCAGGTGATGGCGAAAGGCAGCGGCGCGAGCGCGCGCACCAGCGCGCGGCCCACGTGCCCACCGCCAAACAGCGCCACCGGCCTCAGGGCCATGCCCAGGCGCTCGCGCAGCGCCGGCGCGTCGGCGGCGCCGACGGGTTGATACGAAAGTTCCAGCGCCCCACCGCAGCACTGGCCCAGGCTGGGGCCGAGCGTGACCGACTGCACGGATGGCTGGACCGCGCGTCGCGCCAGCATCTCGCGCGCGCGGCGCATCGCGTCCCATTCCAGGTGTCCGCCGCCGATGGTGTCGATGGTGTCGTTGCGAAACACCGCCATCCAGGTGCCGGCCTCGCGGGGCACCGAACCACGCGAGGCGCGCACCGTCACCAGCACGGCGGGCTCGTCGCGCAAGCGGCGAAGAAAGGTCTGCAGCTCACCCGCCATGTGTGGCGTTCCTGTCGACAAAGCTGTATGGATCTGTAAGAGAAACCCAAGGGCCGCCAGTATCGGCCGTAGTGATTGGCACCGTGTGCGGTTTCGCACATACACTCCATCGGCCCCGCGGTATGGCGAGGCCGGCCCCGCTGAGAGAAACGCATGAGCACCCGAGACAAGAAGCCCTCCGCCCCCGCCCGCTCCGACGCCCCCCGGGCCAGCGCGCTGCGCTGGACCGGCCTGACGATCGCCGCCCTGCTGGCCGCCTGCGCGGCGCCGCTGCCGCCCCCCCCCCCCCC
>NZ_MKSS01000338.1:0-7077 GCF_001897365.1 Hydrogenophaga sp. 70-12 | reverse complement strand
ACGACGACCCGGGCATGGTGCACCTGCTGGCGCGCACCCTGCTCGACATCGCGCAGCTGCATTTCGCGGTGCGCGGCGACGACGCCCTGACCAAGCTGGCCCAGCACCAGCCCGACCTGCTGGTCATTGACGCCGAGCTGCCCGACCTCAATGGCTACGAGGTGATCGCCCGCATGCGCGAGAAGCCGGCGCTGGCCCACACCAAGGTGGTGATGGTGACCTCGCACAACACCGCCTCGTACCGCCAGCGCGCGTTCGAGGCCGGTGTGCTCGACTTCTTCACCAAGCCGATCGACCGCGACCTGATCCGCCTGCGGCTGGAGCAGATCCTCAACGGCGACGCCATGGAGTACATCGAGCTCGACGAGCGCCCGCTGCCGATGCGCCAGGCTGCCGCGAGCGCTCCGGCGCCCGTGGCCGCGCCGGCCCGGGCCCCGGCACCCGCGCCCGCCCCCATGGCGGCACCCGTGGCCGCCGCGGTGGATGTGAACGCCATCACCTCCGAGTTGTTCGAGCGCATCTCGGCCATCCTGCTGCAGGCCGAGACGCTGCGCGAGCGCGTGCCCGCCGGCGCGAGCGCGGCCGAGCTCTACCCCGTGCAACGCATCCAGGAAGAGTGTGCCGAGGTGATCCAGCTGCTGGTCACCATCAGCGGCGAGGACTGAGCCCCGCGCTCAGGCCTTCAGCGAAAACCCCGCGATCCGCTTGTAGTTTTCGGAAATCTCGCGCAACGCGTCCTGGCTGATCAGGTCGTCGATGCGCGTGAAGGGCTGGCCGCCGCTGAGCTCGTCGGCCTTCATGATGATGAAGTCCGGCGGCAGCGTGCGGTTGGTCTCCACCACCTTCGCCGTCGCCGGCCGGCGCGCAGCCTCGTAGCGGCGCAGCGCGGCCTCGGGGTCCGCCGGCGTGGCGGCGAGCTCATCGGCCAGGGTGCGCGCGTCGATCAGCGCCTGGGCCGAGCCGTTGGAGCCGCGCGGGTACATGGGGTGGGCGGCGTCGCCCATCAGCGTCACGCGGCCCTCGCCCCAGTGGGACAAGGCGTCCTTGTCGACCATGGGGTACTCGAACACCTGTTGCGCGCCCTGGATGAGCGCGGGCACGTCGAGCCAGTCGTAGCGCCAGGCCTCGAAGATCGGCAGGAAGTCCTGCATCCGACCGGGCTTGTTCCAGTCGTTCATGGGCGCGCGCGGGTCGCGGATCTCGGCCACCCAGTTGATGAGCTGGTTCCCCTGGCCGTCCACGTTGTCGACGATCGGGTAGATCACCATCTTGCCGGTGTCGATGCTGCCGATGCGCAGATAGCTCTTGCCATCCAGGATGGGCTTGTGCACCGTGACGCCGCGCCAGGTGTTGATGCCGGCGTAGCAGACGGGGTCCTGGGGATGGAAGTGGCGGCGGACCACCGAGTTCACGCCGTCGCAGGCGACCACCAGGTCGGCACGCGCGGCCGCGCCGTTCTCGAAGCGCAGCGTGGCGCCCCGCGCGTCGGGCTCGATCGCCACGCAGCGGTGGCCGGTGAGCAGGCGCTGCGCGCCCAGTCGCTGAACCGCGGCGCGCCAGAGCGCGCCATGCAGCTTGCCGCGGTGAATGCCCAGTTCGGGCAGCGGGTAGCCCGCGTGGCGGCCGCGCGGTTCGCTGTACACATACTGGCCCCAGCGGTTGAAGAACACGCTCTCGCGGTTCTCGATCGCCATGGCCTCCAGCTCGGCGCTCAGGCCCAGGGCGTACAGTTCGCGCATGGCGTGCGGCAGCAGCGTGATGCCCACACCCAGCTCCTTCACCTCGGCCACACCCTCGTACACCTCGCAGGCCAGCCCGCGCTGCTTCAGGCCCAGCGCGAACGCCAGGCCGGCGATGCCGCCGCCCACCACCGCGATCTTCATCGTGTCGCCCGCTTTCATTGGACAAGCCTCCGTTCGGCGCAGCGCGTCGCTTCGCGCCAGGGGAACGGCCCGGCGGCGCTCATTCGGCCTTGATGCCCTGCGCCTTGATCAGCGCGGCCCAGCGGTCCGCGTCCCGGGCCACCAGCTTCGCGAAGCCGTCGGGCGTGTCGCTCGCCGGGTCCATGCCCTGCCCTTCGAAGGCCTTCTTCACGTCCTCGGCGCGCAGGATGTCGTTGATCTCGCGGTTGAGCGCGGCCACCTGCGCGGCGGGCATGCCCTTGGGCGCGAAGATGCCGTACCACATGTCCACGTTCACCTCGCCGGCCTTGGCCTCGCTCAGCGTGGGCAGGTCGGGCAGCAGCGGGTGGCGCTTGTCGCTGCCGATGCCCAGGGCCACCAGGCGGCCGCTGCGCACCTGCGGCAGCGCCACGTGGATGGGCAGGAACATGGCGTCCACCTGCCCGCCGATCATGTCGGTGACCGCCGGGCCCGTGCCGCGGTAGGGGATGTGCGTGAGGAAAACCTTGGCGGTGTTCTTGAACAGCTCCATCGACAGGTGGTGCGGCGTGCCCACGCCCGGCGAGGCGTAGTTCAGCTTGCCCGGCGCCTGCTTCGCGGCGGCGATCAGATCGGCCGCCGTCTTGAAGCCCGAGCGCGGGTGCGTCACCAGGATGAGCTGGCCCCAGCTCGTCAGGCCCACCGGCTGCAGGTCGCGCACCGGGTCGAAGGGCATTTGCGGGTACAGGCTGCGGTTCATCACCAGCGTGTTCACGCTCACCAGCAGAGTGCTGCCATCGGGCGCGGCGCGCACCACGGCCTCGGTGCCGATGTTGCCGGAAGCGCCCGCGCGGTTCTCCACCACCACCGGGCGCTTGAGGCGCTCGGACAGCTTCGGGCCCACGGTGCGGGCGATCAGGTCGATGCCGGTGCCCGGGGTAAAGGGCACGATCAGGCGCAGCGGGCCTTCCTGCGCGGCGCTCAGGCCCGCCGTGGCCAGCAGCGCGGCGGCGACGAGGCCGCGGCGCAGGAACGAGAAATCGGCAACCATGGACGACCTCCTATCGTTAGCATGCTATTGATGTTGGCGGAAGTTCGCCCCCCGCACATCCGTAGAATCCCGCTCGTCCGACGAACATCATGACCCTGACCGATCTCTACCAGCGCCCCGGCTTTCTGCTGCGCCGCACCCACCAGATATCGGCGGCGGTGTTTGAAAACGCCTGCGCGAGCGTGGGCCTGACGCCGGCGCAGTACGGTGTGCTCACCGTGGTGGCGGCCGAACCCGGGTTGGACCAGACGCGGCTGTCTCGCGCCCTGGCCTTCGACAAGGTGACCGTCATGCGCGTGCTCAAGGGCCTTGAGGAGCGCGGCCTGGTGAGGCGCGAGCGCTCGTCCGTGAGCCGGCGCCAGATGACGGTAAGCCTGACCGGCGACGGCGAGGCACTGCTGGCCGCCGCGCGAGAGCCGGCCGAGCGCGCCTACCAGCGCCTGCTGTCGCCGCTCACGCCGGCGCAGCGCGGCCAGTTGATCGAACTGCTGCAGACCCTGACCGAAGGCCTGGCGGACGAGGCGCGCGCGCCTTTCGTGCCGCTGGAAGCCAGCGTCCCCGCGGCCGGAGAACCACGGGCGCGCACGCGCAACACCCCTACCTGAGGGGCCCGCGGCCCAAGGGCCGGGGAACCGGGAGACTCAGCGGTCGCGGCGGCCGCGCGGGCCACCCGCGCGCTCGCCGAAGCCGCCACCGCGCGGGCCGCCGAAACCGCCCTCGCGCGCACCGCCACCGGCGTTGGGGCGCTGGCCCCAGCCGCGCGCCTGGGCCGGGCGGTCGTCGCGCGAGAAGCGCACGTCGCCACGCGGGGCGCGCGTGTCGTTGTTGTAGGGCGCGCGCGGCTCCTGTTGGTACGGCGCGCGCGAATCGCCGCGCGCGGGGCGGGCGTCGCCCTGGAAGGGGCGGCCCTCGCCTTGGAAAGGCCGGCCCTCGCCACGGAAGGGGCGCGCCTCAGCGTAGGGCGCACGGCCTTCGCCGCGCGACGGGCCCCAGCCCTCGCCCCGGCCAGCGGGACGGCCACCCGGCCGGCCGCCACCGCCGCGGCGCTCGGACGACCAGCCGTCGCGGCGCGGCGCGGGCGGGCGCTCGCGCGGCTCCAGGCCCGGCACCACCTCGGCCTTGAAGCGCTGCTGGGTGTAGGCCTCGATGTCGGCGATGCGGCGGCGGTCGCGGAATTCGGCGAAGGTCACGGCCAGGCCGTCTCGGCCGGCGCGACCGGTGCGGCCAATGCGGTGCGTGTAGTCCTCGGCCTTCATGGGCAAGCCGAAGTTGAAGACGTGCGTGATGGTGGGCACATCGATGCCGCGCGCGGCCACGTCGGTGGCCACCAGGATCTGCACCTGGCCGTTGCGCAGCGCCATCAGGCGGCGGTTGCGCAGCCCCTGGCTGAGCGCGCCGTGCAGGGCCACGGCCGCGAAGCCGGCCTGCTGCAGTTCGCCGGCCAGGCCGTCGCACTCGATCTGCGTGCTGGCGAAGACGATGGCCTGGTCGATGGAGGCGTCGCGCAGCCAGTGGTCGAGCAGCTTGCGCTTGTGATCGGCGTGGTCGGCCCAGAACAGCACCTGCTTGATGTTGGCGTGCTGCTCCTGCGGGCTGTCGATCTGCACCTTCTGCACGTGCTTGCCGTTGTCGTGCATCACGCGCATGGCCAGCTGCTGGATGCGCGGCGCGAAGGTGGCGCTGAACATCATGGTCTGGCGGCGCTGGGCGGTCAGGGCGTTGATCTCGGCCAGGTCGTCGGAGAAGCCGAGGTCGAGCATGCGGTCGGCCTCGTCGACGACGAGGAACTGCACCTGGTCGAGCTTGAGCTGCATGGAGCGCTGGAGGTCGAGCAGTCGGCCCGGCGTGGCGACCACCAGGTCGGCGTTTTGCAGCTTGGCGATCTGCAGCTGGTAGGGCATGCCACCCACCACGCTGGCGATGCGCAGGCCGCGGCAGTGGCGCACCAGGTCGATGGCGTCGTGCGCCACCTGCTGCGCCAGCTCGCGCGTGGGGCACAGCACCAGCGCGCCCGGCGTGGCGGCCTTGAAGTGGCGCGGCAGCAGCGGGTTCTTGCGCTTGGGCGCCTTGGGCGGCACCTCGCCGCGCAAGGCGGCCTCGACCGCCAGGCGCTCGCGCTCGGCGCGCTCGGCCGTTTCGCGCGCGGCCTGCTGCTGGATCAGGGTGTGCAACACGGGCAGCAGGAAGGCCGCCGTCTTGCCGCTGCCGGTCTGGCTGGAGACCATCAGGTCGGCGTAGCGCTCGGCGCCCTCGGCCTTGATGGCCAGGGGCATCACACGCGCCTGCACCGCCGTGGGCTGGGTGAAGCCGAGGTCGGCCACGGCAGCCACCAGTTCGGGGGCCAGGCCCAGCGCGGCAAAAGCGCTGGCGTCCACGGGAGCCGTGGTTTCCACCGGGGCCGTGGATTGTTGTTCGGGAGAGATCGCGGGCGAGGTCTCGCCGCGCGCTTCGAAAGCGTCGCTCATGTCAGTTCCTGCGCCCCGCAAAAGCAATGGGGCGCCAATGACCGAATGCCGCGCGAAGGGGAGTTTCAGGCCCCGGGGCGTCGGATCCGTTCGTGGTTACACAACATCAACCACAAACGGTCCGCCCGGAAGCGGTGGCCCCTGCTCGCTCGCGTCGGATGGCGGGCGGTGTTCGGGGGCCGGGGTGTGTGAGGCCAATGCACAAAGGGCTTCGCCGTTACCAGCGAAGCCCGCTATTCTCGCACAAATTCGGGAAAACCCGAAGCCCTGCACCCATCAGGACATGACTGCGGCCACCAGATGGAACAGCAGCGCGGCCAGAACCGCCGTGGCCGGCACGGTCACGATCCAGGCCGCCACGATGCGCATGACCACCGATCGCTTGACGATTTCCTTCTTGTAGGCCTTCTTGAAGGCCTTGCGTTCGCCCTTGGCGAACACCGCGCCGTCCAGGCCGCGCACCTTGGCGCGCTGCTTCATCTCGGCCAGCATCTGCTTCTTTTCCTGCACCTCGGCGGCCTCGAAGCGCTGCATGTAGGCCTCGACCTCCTCGCGGTCGGCGCCCTGGTGGCCGGCGCGCACCACGGCCTCCATCTTGGCGTAGTTCACCTTGAGCAACTCGCGCAGGAAGCCCACGCCGAACACCGCGCCAATGGAAATGTGCGTGGTCGACACCGGCATGCCCAGCTGCGAGGCGACGATCACCGTGAGCGTGGCGGCCATCGCGATGGCGTAGGCGCGCATCTGGTCGAGTTCGGTGATTTCCTTGCCGACGGTGCGGATGAGCTTGGCCCCATACAGCGCCAGGCCGACCGCCAGGCCCAGCGCGCCCAGCACCATGATCCACAGGGGCGTGCCGGCCTTGGTGGCGATGGCACCGGCCTTCACCGCCTCGAAGATCGCGGCCAGGGGGCCGATGGCGTTGGCCACGTCGTTGGCGCCGTGGGCGAAGCTCAGCAGCGCGGCCGAGCAGATCAGCGGCCAGGTGAAGAGGTGATTGACGCCATCCTTGGAGTTCTCCTGGCGCAGCGCGATGCGCTCGATGGGTTTGCGGATGAGGCCCCACACCAGCGCCGCCGTGCCCAGGCCGACGATCACGGCCACGGGGAAGGGCACCTTGACGATCTGGTTCACGCCCTTGAGCAGCATGTAGGTGGTGTAGGACCACACCATCAAGGCGATCAGCGCCGGCACCACGCGCGCGGCCGCCTCCGTCTTCTCGGTGCGGTAGGTGACGCTGCGCTTGATGACATAGAGGAACAGGGCAGCGAACAGCGCGCCCGACAGCGGAGACACCACCCAACTGACGACAATGGCGCCGATGGTCGGCCAATGCACCAGCCCCCAGCCCCCGGCGGCGATGCCTGCGCCCATGACCGCGCCGATGATGGAATGCGTGGTGGACACCGGCGCGCCCAGCGCCGTGGCCAGGTTCAGCCAGAGCGCGCCGGCCAGCAGCGCGGCGAACATGACCCAGGCGAACAGCGTGGGGTCGGTGATGTCGGCCGGATTGATGATGCCGCCCTTGATGGTGCCCACGACCTCGCCGCCCGCGACGATGGCGCCCAGCGCCTCGAACACCGCCGCGACGACGATTGCCCAGCCCATGGTCATGGCACCCGAGCCCACGGCCGGGCCCATGTTGTTGGCCACGTCGTTGGCGCCGATGTTCATGGCCATG
>NZ_MKSS01000337.1:0-7058 GCF_001897365.1 Hydrogenophaga sp. 70-12 | reverse complement strand
ATCTTGATGCCCTTGCGCGCGTCCAGCAGGGCGATGTCCTGCGGCGTGGTGACGATCACCGCGCCCGTGATGGGCACACGCTGCGACAGCGTGAGCTGGATGTCGCCGGTGCCGGGCGGCATGTCGACGATGAGGTAGTCGAGGTCCTTCCAGTTGGTCTGGCGCAGCAGCTGCTCCAGCGCCTGCGTGGCCATGGGGCCGCGCCAGATCATGGCCTCGTCGCGGTCGATGAGGAAACCGATGGAGATGACCTGCACGCCGTAGTTTTCCAGCGGCTCCATGGTCTGGCCATCGATGCTCTCAGGCCGGCCCTCGATGCCCAGCATCATGGGCTGGCTGGGGCCGTAGATGTCGGCATCGAGCACGCCCACGCTGGCGCCCTCGGCCGCCAGCGCCAGCGCCAGGTTCACGGCCGTGGTGCTCTTGCCCACGCCGCCCTTACCCGAGGCCACGGCGATGATGTTCTTCACCTGCGGCAGCAGCGCCA
Organism: Hydrogenophaga sp. 70-12; assembly: GCF_001897365.1. Taxonomy (NCBI): domain Bacteria; kingdom Pseudomonadati; phylum Pseudomonadota; class Betaproteobacteria; order Burkholderiales; family Comamonadaceae; genus Hydrogenophaga; species Hydrogenophaga sp. 70-12. Next base: position 6,571 of record NZ_MKSS01000337.1, on the reverse strand, counting down.
CGCCGCGCTGCGCAGCGTGCGCGATGACCTTGGTGTGCAGGTTCACCGACACGTTTTCCACGCCCGCCACCGACCGCGCCGCCGCCACCAGGGCCTTGCGCAGCGCGGGCATCTGGCTCTTGGCCGGGTAGCCCAGCTCGACGTCGAAGGACACCTCGCCGTCCTGCACCTGCAGGTTCTTCAGGGCCTTGGTGGAAACGAAGTCGCGCCCGGTGTTCGGGTCCTGCACGGCTTGCAGCGCCTGCATCAGCGCCTGTTGGTCGACGGGCATGGGGGGATGGCTCCTGGGGTGAGGGGATGGCCGCCACGCCGTAGGGAAATACGGGGGCGGGTGCTCTGCGGCGGCGAAAGTCTACCGCCGCGGGGACACCACCGCCATGAAAGGGGTTCAGCGCCGGGCGCCCGGGTGCCCGAACGCCCCCCGGTTCATTGCGCCTTCGATGACAGCAGGGCCTCGCGCCAATCCAGCGCCGCTTGTTTCAGGACTTGGGGTTTGTCCTCCCCGGGAATGTCTGTCGACGTGAAGAGGCCCACCATGGCCTTGACCCAGATGGCCTCGTGCTGCCCGATCGCGGTGTCCAGCCACTGCGGAAAGGTCTCGGCCGCCGCGGTCCAGAGCGCGGCGAGGTTCAAGGCCCAGCCAGGCCCCACCGCCTCGGCGTTCGGCTGCGACAGCACCTCCCGGCACGCCGTCACCAAGGCGCTGGCCCAATGCTCTGCCCATCGGAACGCGGGGCCACCCGACCCGCTCGGCGAGCAGGCCGCGACGCGGGCGGCGTTCAGGGCCTGACCGCAGTGCAGCAGCCCCTTCGCCAGGTTGTGCCGCAACAAGACCACGGGAGCCGGTCCGCCTGTCGGTGCCCCCGGCGGGGGCTCCATCAGGGAAAGGAACAACCCCTGGTTGTCATGGTCCCAAAGGTGAATCTGCATTCGCTCACGCCACAGGTAGTTGTCCATGAGCCGCGCGTGCAGTTCCGCGGGGCACGTCAACCCATTGACCAGCGCCCTGACCCACAGGTCTTCCAGGAATGCCCTGCGCTGCTTGCCTTCGGCGCGCTCGACCTCGAGGCCACGGCCGAGGCAGAACTCGATGAGCCACCGCTCCATCGACGTCGATGCGGGATCGGGCTTGGCCGCGACGAACCGGCAGAAATCCAGCAGCATCCTCCACCCCGGCTGCCAGCGGTGGGTGTGGCTTTCCCCTTCGGCCAGCCAGTCGCGCTGTGACATCAGCCGGCTGGCGATGCGCAGGAAGCGGTCCACACCCGACACCGGCGTCTCACTCTGCAGAGAAGGCGGCATCGCCACCAGCACCCGCCGCAGATCAAGGCCGTCGGCGAAGCGCTCGAACAACCACACCATGCGGGCGATGCCGCAGGCCTCGCCGTCCATGGCCGCTGCCAAGACGCCCGCCAGCAGGGGACCGGAGGCCTTCTGGTCCTTGACCACGGGTCGCAACCACCCATCAAACTCGGCGGAAGACAGCGCCTGGCCCACGCCGCTACCGAAAGCGCCCAGGCCCAGGTCCAGCAGCTGGTCTATCCAGTGGCGCGTCTCCCACCACGCCCCCCAGGCCGGGCGCCAGGCCCGGCGGGCCAGTTGTTCCACATGGGCCCGCAACCGGTTCATCCGGGCCTGCCTGCCGGCCCCCTCAGGGTTGGCGCAAGGCGGCACCGCCCCGCTGTCCAGGTGCTGGCGCACCACGCCCTCCAAGGGGTGGTTCTCGCCCAGCCCGCAGCGCTCCAGCAGCCCCAGCAGGCGCTGGAGCACCGGTCTGCGCCGTGCCCGCCTTTCGCTCCTCACTGTCGTCAAGCGCGCCCGCGTCCTGTCCAACTGCCGCCCCAGCGCCTTCAGCTCCCGCGCATGCTGCTCCTGTTCCTGCGGTGTTTTGTGCCTTGGGTCCTCGGCCCAGGTGATCTCGGCTCTCTGGATCGCCTCGCTCAGCCCATCGGCTTTCTCCTGAATGAGCCGCAGGGCTTCGTCGTCTTCTTCGGGCAGGTCGTGGATTTGCAGGCCCTGGCCGGTCAAGCCGTAGGTCAGGCCAACGGTCTTGAGCAGCGCCTGGACGTCCTGCGCCAGCCGATCGAAGTGCTCCAGGGCGACACCCGGCCCCGCCAACCAGCACAGCTCGGCGATGCCATCGGCGGCCTTCTCGGGGCATCCCTCCTGGAGATGGCGAGCCAGCTGTTGCGGCACCCCCCGGTCCAGACGCGCCTGCATTGCCTGCACCTCGGCCCGCGCCCGCTCGTCCAGGCCACTGTCGGACGCGAGCAGGTCTTTGAACGCCGACCTCAGGCACTCACCGAGCCACAAGCGATCGTCTGCATGCGCCTGCGGTTCGTCGCACAGCGCCAGGTAGCAAGCGACCAGCCCGTTCAGGGCGTGGGCCGTGTCGGCATTGGCCGCCCGCTGCACCGCCGCCGACAGCAGGCGCTCGCGGCACGGCTCGGGCACGGCGTCCAGCAGGTCGGGCGTCAGCTCGCAGGCCCAGGCCCGCTCGAGCAAGCTGGCCCAACCGCCGAGCTGCACCGACGGCTGCTCTGGCGCAGGGGCGTTCTCTGTCAAGGCATGCGCCACGGCACTGCGCAGGATGGCGCGGCGCAACGGGTCCCCCAAGCCCTCCGCGCGGTCCAGCCAGGTCGCGCACACGCCCATGCCGGCCGACAAGCTGGCGTCAAAGCCCGCCTCGATGTTCTGGCGTACCCAGCCAAACAGGTCCTCGGTCGAAAGGCCGGTCAACACCTCGTGCAAGCCGCCCACCGCATCGGGGACCCCATACGCGAGGCCGCGCTTGTCCTCGCGGGAACACCCGCGATAGGCGCTCCAGAAGCCGCTCCAGTCATCGCGCAGCAGCGCAATCTTGGCGAGCGAGTGGGCCGAGCAATGGGCGCTCACTTGTTCGACGATGAAGTCGTGGTACTCGAACTTCTCATTCATGTGCCGGCAAGCGTGCGCCGCCACGCCAAACAGCGCGCGCTGGAATCGCTGGCGAATCTCCTCGTCCGCGTGGTCCTTGAGCGCGTCCTTGTCCTCAACGTTCATCGACAGGAACAGGTGGGCTCGCGTGGCAGGAGCCAGCACCTCCAGCCAGTCGCAGACCTGCGAATGCTGTCCCGTCGCCACCAGTCCTTTGATGCACTGGGCCAGGTGGGTCGTCCCGCCCGTGTCGAGTTCCACCGGGCCATTGAACTCCAGGCGGCCGTCGCCGACGCGCGCGGGCGGCTGGTCCTGGCTTTGGAACGTCTGGATCGTTTGGCACAGGCCGAACCACGCGCCCTCGCTCATCGCCCCCCGCGCAACGACGAGGGGCTTGAGCTCGCCGGGGGTGGGCGGTTCGATCCCCTCCCGCGGGGACAAGGCGCGCCCCCCGGGCGGGTGCTGCATCGGCCCGGTGTTCTGTGGCACGGCCTCTGGGCGCTGCTCGTGGACGCTTTCACGCGATGGGCGTCGAGGAGATGTCGAAGGAGAACGACGGATCATTCGCATGCTGATGGCTTTGTAGCGGGAGAACGAAGGCGAAACGACGCCGCCGCGGCCTGCCGGCGGCAGCGCATGGCCACGCTCTCAGGCCGGCCCCTTATCGTTTGAGGTGCTGATGAACCCAGCGCACGACGGCCCTCCCAGCCGCCTCGTCGTGGGCACCTGTGTTGCTGGCGCTGTTGGCATCGCTGTCATTCACGATTTCGATGACACGCGCCAACCACGGGTGGCGCGACAACACCGCTTCCCACCACTCGGGCTTCAGCCTGGCCAGGCCGCTCCAGAAGCGGCCGACGTCCAACAGGATGGGGGCCAGGACTTCCTGGGGAAGGTCGATCAGTGGCGGCTCGAACGCCTGCGACGCCGTCCACCACTGCAAAGTGAACTCCACCGACGCCGTGGCCCGTTCAACATCCTCGCCGGACCACGAATCGCCATGCTGAGGCGCCAACAGCGGCAACAAGCGCGGGTTGCGCACCGCCATGCGCGCCAGGTTGTCGTTCAGCAGCGCGAGTTGCTGCCGTTGATCGAGGTCTGAGCAGCGGCCAGCGCACAGACGCGCCAGCAACCGCGGGTGTTGACCGCGGTCCCGAAGGACGTTCGATACCGCTGGCACGCCGGACACCTCGCTGAACATGAAATGGTCGTCGAGGACCTTAGGGGAGAGACCGTTCACCACAGCCGACAACCAGAGGTCGTCAAAAAGGGCGCGCCGTTCGGCTTGGCCGCCGGACAGCATCGACTGGTGCAGGAACGCCCGAATGACCAACCCCTCACCCCACGGGGCAGCATCGGGCGAATCGTGGATGAACTGTCCGAGGGCGAAGAGCACATCCCACCCCTCCCAGGCGGTGGGACTTGACCACCGATCGCCGGCCTGGCGTTGAAGCGCGTTCAGTTGCTCGGGCTCGCCGGCCAAACGGGCGGCCAGCGCGAAGAGGCGATCGAGGCCCGATATCGGTGGCTCGTTGGGCGACGAGGGCGCCCAAATGGGCGAGAGCAGTCTGCGCAGGGCGACGTGAGGGGCATAGGCCGAGATGAGGGCACACAACTGGCTGGTCGTGCAATGCGGCGATCCCATGGCTTTCGTGATCATCTCCAGCAACAGCGCCTTGATCGGCGGGGTCGCTTGGGACAAGGCCTGTAGCACCGGCTCGTTCGCTTGTCCCGCGTCATCGAGCAGTTCCTTCAGCACCGCCTTCACCGACGGCCCGTCGTGCGGCTTGGGTAGGGCGAGCAGCGGCAGGGACAGAGGCGTCTGCGGCGCTTGCATGCCCGCGGGAGGAAAGCTGAGGGGCTGCTCAGGCGGACGCACGTCCCTGCCTTCGAGGCGGCGGTCATCCGGGGCGTCCGGCTGCGACGCTGTCGTGCCCGGCGGCATCGGCGCCGAGAGGGACGGGTCTTGTTCCGGGTTCTTCTTCGAGGTCGAGGGGAACCGGGGAATCGGGCGTTGGGGGAACGTTGCGCTGTGTTTTTGCATGTGGCTGCTCCTTTCGATCGACAACGGGGGGCATGCGGGAACGGGTCTGCAGCCTGGCCAATGCCTTTGCCCTGCTGCTCTTTGACCGCTCCCGATGCATCGCCGCGTCAGTACCCCCGTCAGATGAGGCGGTTCCTCTCGCCCATAAAATGAAGGGTTTCATCACGAGCGCCACCATGCCCCGCCAGCTCTTCGTCACCACCGCATTGCCGTACGCCAACGGCCACTTCCACATCGGCCACATCATGGAATACATCCAGGCCGACATCTGGGTGCGGTTCCAGCGCATGCAGGGGCACACGGTGCACTTCGTCTGTGCCGACGACGCGCACGGCGCGCCGATCATGATCGCGGCCGACAAGGCCGGCAAAACGCCCCAGCAGTTCGTGGCCGACATCGCCGCGGGCCGCAAGCCCTACCTCGACGGTTTCCACATCGCCTTCGACAACTGGCACAGCACCGACGCGCCCGAGAACCACGAGCTCGCGCAGGCCATCTACAAGGACCTCAAGGCGGCCGGCCTGATCGAGACGCGCACCATCGAGCAGTTCTTCGACCCCGAGAAGAACATGTTCCTGCCCGATCGCTTCATCAAGGGCGAGTGCCCGAACTGCCACGCCAAGGACCAGTACGGCGACAACTGCGAGGTCTGTGGCAAGGTCTACAGCCCCACCGATCTCATCAACCCCTACTCGGCGCTGTCGGGCGCCAAGCCGGTGCTCAAGCACTCCGAGCACTTCTTCTTCAAGCTGTCCGATCCGCGCTGCCTGGCCTTCCTCAAGCAGTGGACCACCAGCGGCGCGGTGCAGCCCGAGGTGCTGAACAAGATCAGCGAATGGATCGCGCCCGACGAGAACGGCCAGACCAAGCTGGGCGACTGGGACATCTCGCGCGACGCGCCCTACTTCGGCATTGAGATCCCCGACGCGCCGGGCAAGTACTTCTACGTGTGGCTGGACGCGCCCGTGGGCTACCTGGCCTCGCTGAAAAACTGGCTGGGCCGGCAGGGCATCGACTACGCCGCCTTCATGGCCGACCCGTCCACCGAGCAGTACCACTTCATCGGCAAGGACATCATCACCTTCCACACGCTGTTCTGGCCGGCCATGCTGCACTTCAGCGGCCGCAAGACGCCCAACGCGGTCTTCGTGCACGGCTTCCTCACCGTGAACAACGGCGAGAAGATGAGCAAAAGCCGCGGCACCGGCTTGGACCCCTTGAAGTACCTGAGCCTGGGCATGAACCCGGAATGGCTGCGCTACTACCTGGCGGCCAAGCTCACGGCGCGCAACGAGGACCTGGACTTCAACCAGGAAGACTTCCAGCTGCGGGTCAACAGCGACCTGATCGGCAAGTTCATCAACATCGCCAGCCGAGCGGCGGGGTTCATCGCCAAGCGCTTCAACGGCCGGCTGGGCGCGGCCTCGGCCGACGGCGCGGCCCTGCTGCAGGCGCTGCAGGCCAAGGCTCCGGCCATCGCCGCGCTGTTCGATGCGCGCGAGTACGGCAAGGCGCTGCGCGAGGTGATGGCCCTGGCCGACCAGGTCAACGCCTACGTGGACCAGAACAAGCCCTGGGAGCTGGCCAAGCAGGACGGCCAGGAGGCCCGCC
>NZ_MKSS01000336.1:0-7136 GCF_001897365.1 Hydrogenophaga sp. 70-12 | reverse complement strand
TCCAGCGCACGGGTTTGGACGGGTCGCCCCGCAAGACCTGCTTCTTCAGGTTGGGCAGGAACAGTGCCGCGGCCTTGACGCCGCGCGTGACCTGCTGCGCACCATCTTTGGCCGCGCGGCTCAGCGCGCCAGCGGTCGAAAGCTCTTTCCAGGTCTTGTGGGGGTTTTGAAGTTTGAGAGGAGAGAAGCCCATGGCGAGGAACGGCGAGGAAGAAGGGGCATCCCGATCACGGGACGGCGGTCAGTCGGAAAACCCAACTCGCGGCCTGAGTCGCGGCGACCCTCGTGATCGTTCCTTGACCATCTACCCGGCCTAGTCGCTAGGACGCCCATCCCTTTGGCAGATGGCCGGGCAAGCCGCTGGCGACCAGAATCCCCGCTCCTGCCCGGTCACCGCCCCGGGCGCCCGTCCGAGGAAAGGCCGACCCATGACCCCCGACCAATTCCAGGAGTTGTGCCGCGGCACGGCACGCGCCCTGGGCCTGCGCGACCCCAACGCCCTGTTCACCGGTGGCGAGGTGGTCCTCGACGGCGTGAAGGTTGGCGCCTTCCACGAGGAAGAACACGACCCCGAGGGCGTCTTCTGCTACGCCGACCTTGGCCCGATCGGCACCCAAGCCAACCCGGTGGAGCTGCTGGAGGAGGTGCTGGCCATCAACCTCTCGCTCGACGGCGAGCGCGGCGAGGTGATTGGCCTGGAACGCGACAGCCGGCACCTGGTGCTGCGCGTGCGCCTGAGGGAAGACCAGGAGCCCTTGCACGAAGGCCGCCTGGCCGAGGAGCTGCGGCGCTGCGCGGCGCAGGCGAACGCGCTGTACGACAACGCCCTGTCCGGGGTCGAACGGCCGGTGGCCTAGGCCAGGGCCTTGGGGCCGCGGCCGGTCGGCCTTTATTGAGATCCGGAGGGGCTGCCGCTGGAACTCTCGATCGGCGCCTGGTCGGCGTCGTCCAACAGGAAGTCGCCCTGTTCGTTCTTCGGGTAGTCGACCTGCTCCAGCACCTCGGCGGACACCAGCCCGGCGGCCAGGTATTCCCATGCGATGGCGGCCCGGCATTGGGCGGCGGCCTCGGGCTTAAGCGTCAGAGGCGACAGCCGCGACTCGGCAAAGCGCGCGTTGGCCCCATCGGCGCGGTAGAGACCCGGGCGCCCATCCACCGTGACCTGGTCGCAGTCGTCCGGCGAAATGACGCCCCTGTCCACCATCTCTCGCAGGCCTTTGACGACGCAGCGGTTCAGGTCGTCGCTCGAATACCCGCACTCGGCGGGCCTCGCCGCCAGCGCCGCGCCCATATGCTCGAACACCTTGAGCAGGGCATCGAACCGCTGCTGCTGCAGCGGCCGATTGGCCCAGGCGATGTCGCGGTCGTCGCGGGCCGCCACCCGGTCGGCGTGGGCCTTGTGGTCCTTGTAGTGGCGGTCCATGCCGCGGTAGCGTTCCCGCTCGTACTTGCGCTGGTCGTGCAGGGATTTGATCCACGGCGTACGGCTGTTCAGGTTGAACACCTGCTGCACCAGCTTCACCACCGCCACGCCAGCGTTGCCCACGACGACGGCACCCACGAAGTGGCCGGCATCCCCCACCTTGCGCAGCGCCGCCTGGGCCTTGGCGTCCTTTTGCAGTTGCTTGGTGTATCTGACGTCCAGATTCGGCTGGGCAGGGCGTTTGTTGTGCGGGACCATGGCGAAGGCTCCTGGCGGTGCGTTGGGGTTTGAAGGCAGGCGGAAAGCCTGCTACGTGGCAGGCGCCCGGCCCGCCGTTCCCCTGGCATCCGAAGGAAGGATGAACGCCGATCGGCCAGCACCGCGCGCTGCGCGCGCCCGAGCAGGCCGCCCGCGCCCGCTCAGGCGCCGCGCGACAGCCAGCCCAGCAGCGCCGCCGCCAGCGAGGGCAGCACCAGCGCGTTGAGCAGCGCGCTCAGGCCCATGGCCAGCCCGGCGAAGGCGCCGGCCTCCTCGCCCTCCTGAAACGCGCGCGCGGTGCCGATGCCGTGCGCGATGGTGCCCAGCGCGAAGCCGCGCGCCGCCGGCTCGTGGAGGCGCAGGGCATCGAACAGGAAGCGCCCGCCCACCGCCCCCAGCACGCCCGTGGCCATCACCAGCACGGCGGTGAGGGAGGGCAGGCCGCCGATCTTTTCCGAGATGCCCATGGCCACCGGCATGGTGACCGACTTGGGCGCGAGCGAGGCCATGGTGGCGGACGAAGCGCCCAGCGCCCAGGCCACCACGATGGCCGTGGCGGCGGCGGCCAGCGCGCCGGCCACCAGCGCCGCCAGCAGCGGCAGTGCCAGGCGGCGCAGCCGGTGCAGCTGCTCGAACAGCGGCACCGCCAGCGCCACCGTGACCGGGCCGAGCAGAAAGTGCACGAACTGCGCGCCCTCGAAATAGGTGGCGTAGGGCGTGCCCGTGGCCCACAGCAGCGTGGCCAGCACCAGCACCGTGGGCGGCACCGGGTTGGCCAGGGGGTGGAAGCCGCTGCGCCGGTAGAGCACGAAGGCGGCGTGGTAAACGAGCAGCGTGAGCGTGAGGCCCAGCAGCGGCGTGGCCGCCAGGTAGACCCAGATGTCGATCAGGCGGCGCGGGGCCTCGGGATTCACCGCGGCCCCTGCGAACGGCGCGTTTGCCAACGCATGAGCCACACCATGGTGCAGGCCGAGACGGCCAGGCCCACCAGCGTGCTCACCACCAGCGCCACCCCGATGGCCAGGGCCTCGTCGCCCAGCCGCTGCAGGTGCTGCATCACCCCCACGCCGGCGGGCACGAACAGCAGCGACAGGTGCTGCAGCAGGCCCTGGGCGGTGGGCTTGATGGCGTCCAGCCAGGCCGGGCGCAGCGCCAGCGCGGCCAGCAGCAGGGCCAGGCCCACCACCGGCCCCGGCACGGGCGCGCCCGTGAGCAGCACGGCCACCTCGCCGAACAGCTGGAACAGCAGCAGGGTGGCGAGCGCGGGAATCATGCCGGCCATGGCGGGTTTGCTGGCACCTTCTCAGGCCTGCAGCGCCTCGTCGAGCAGTTCGACCCAGTGCCGCACCGGCGTGGCCGTGCCGCTCTGCAGGTGGGTGATGCAGCCGATGTTGGCGCTGGCGATGACAGCGGGCTGGAGCTCGCCCAGGTGGCCGAGCTTGCGGTCGCGCAGCTCGTGGGCGATCTGCGGCTCCAGCACCGAGTAGGTGCCGGCCGAGCCGCAGCACAGGTGCGCCTCGTTGCGCGCGAGTTGCACGGTGAAGCCGAGCTCGCCCAGACCGCGCTCCACCCCGCCGCGCAGCTGCTGGCCGTGCTGCTGGGTGCAGGGCGGGTGGTAGGCCACCACCCGCTGCGGATCGGGCCGGCGCGCCAGCTTCGGCTTCAGCGCGGGCACCAGGTCCGGCAGCAGCTCGGACAGGTCGCGCGTGAGCGCGCTGATGCGCGCGGCCTTGTCGGCGTAGGCGGGGTCGTCGCGCAGCAGGTGGCCGTAGTCCTTCACCATCACGCCGCAGCCCGAGGCGTTCATCACCAGGGCCTCGGCGCCCTGCTGCACGAAGGGCCACCAAGCGTCGATGTTGGCGCGCATCTGCGCCAGGCCGCCGCCGTGGTCGTTGAGGTGGAACTTCACCGCGCCGCAGCAGCCGGCCTCGGGCGCCACCAGGGCCTGGATGCCGGCGGCGTCCAGCACGCGCGCGGTGGCGGCGTTGATGTTGGGCGACATCGACGGCTGCACGCAGCCCGCGAGCATCAGCACCTTGCGCGGGTGCGCGCGCGTGGGCCACGCGCCGGCGGGGCGCGGCTCGGGCACCTTGGCCTGCAGCGCGCCGGGCAGCAGGCCGCGCACCGCCTGGCCCAGCTTCATGGCCGGGCCGAACAGCGGCGAGCTCAGGCCCTCCTTGAGCAGCCAACGCACGGCGCGCTCGCCCGTGGGGCGCGGCACCTTTTCCTCGACCACGGCGCGGCCGATGTCGACCAGGTGGCCGTACTGCACGCCGCTGGGGCAGGTGCTTTCGCAGTTGCGGCAGGTGAGGCAGCGGTCCAGGTGCTGCTGCGTCTTGCGCGTGGGCGTGGCGCCTTCGAGCACCTGCTTGATGAGGTAGATGCGCCCGCGCGGGCCGTCCAGCTCGTCGCCGAGCAGCTGGTAGGTGGGGCAGGTGGCCGTGCAGAAGCCGCAGTGCACGCACTTGCGCAGGATGGCCTCGGCCTCGCGGCCGCGCGCGGTGCCCTGGAACTCGGGGGCGAGCTGGGTCTGCATGTCAGAAGAGGGTCGGGGCCTGGAAGATGCCGTGCGGGTCGAAGGCCTCGCGCAGGCGGCGCATCACGGCCTGCAGCGCGGGGCTGGGCGTGTCCGCGCGCGCCACGCCGCCGTCCCCCGAGGCCGGGGCGCGGAACAGCTGCGCGTGGCCGCCGGCCGCGCGTGCGGCGGCACGGATCTCAGCGGCGGCCGCCACCGGCGCCCACAGCCAGCGCTGGGCGCCCTGCCATTCGATGAGCTGCGGCCAGGCGGCCAGCAGCGGCGCGGCGGTCTGCGGCACGCTGATCCGCCACAGGCCATGGTCGGCCGAGGGCGCGTTGGTGAAGAAGGGCAGGCGCTGGTCGCGGCAGGCGGTCCAGTCGGCGCCGGCGGGGGGGTTGTCCAGGCGCTGGCCCGGCGCTTCGGCGAGCAGGCGCTCGCACGCGGCCTCCACCGCCGCGGCGGCGCCGCGCAGACGCAGGAACAGGCGATCGCCCCCATCGGCCTCGCGTTGCCAGCGCGAGGCGTTGAGCGGCAGCGGCTGCCCGCCCCAGCGGTGCAGGCGCTCCAGCGCGTTGGACTGGTCGACGCCGAAGGTCAGCGTGGCCTCGGCCGGCGCCATCGGCAGCACCTTCAGGCTGAGTTCGGTGATCACGCCGAGCGCGCCCCAGCTGCCCGCGAGCGCGCGGCTGACGTCGTAGCCGGCCACGTTCTTCATGACCTGCCCGCCGAAGGTGAGCAGCTCGCCGCGCCCGTTGATGAGGCGCGCGCCAAGCACGTAGTCGCGCGCGCCGCCGACGCTGGCGCGCGCCGGGCCGGCCAGGCCGCTGGCCACGGCGCCGCCCACGGTGCCGCCGGCGCCGAAGCGCGGTGGCTCGAACGGCAGGCATTGGCCGTGCTCGGCCAGCGCGGCCTCCAGCTCGGCCAGCGGCGTGCCGGCGCGCACGGTGACCACCAGCTCGCTGGGCTCGTGGCTCAGGATGCCGCTGTGGGCACGCACGTCGAGCGCGACGCCCTCGGCGGGCGCGTGCACGAAGGACTTGCTGCCGCCGCCGGCGATGCGCAGCGGCGCGCGCGCGGCCACGGCGGCGCGCACCGGGTCGATGAGGGCTGATGGGTGGTCGCTGGCCGGCACGAAGCCCTGCCCGGGGGCAGCGGCGGGGGCCAGCGCGTCGTGGGGCGCGGACATGGTGGCGGCGATGGTAGCGGCCACTCACCGCGCGGGCCTTGAATTTTTTGCACGCGCGGCTGCAATCGCGCCGGGCGCCGCGCCGGCCTAGCGCGAGGCGAAGCCCAGACAGGCCCCGGCATTGGGCCGGCCCCGGCATTCCCGCGTCAGGCGCCGCGCGCGCTCGGCCGGGCTCTCGTCCGACGGCGCCTTGTGGACAGTGAGCTTGCCCGGCGCGCGCCGCGCGGCCGTCGGCGCGTCGGGGTCTTGGGCGGCCTTGGGCTTCTTGGCGGCGAGGGCACCGCCCGCCGCCAACAGCGCCATCGCCAGCACCCAACAATGAACCGTCTTCAAGCCCATGCGCCCTCTCCTGTGGTTGCGTCGGGCGGCGATGCTAGGGCGCCCGCGCGGGCCCTGCCCCCGGGGAGTACAGAGCCACCGCCACCGGCCTGGACGCCTCCGGCGCCGTCGACGACGATAGGGGCTCGCGCCCGAGCGCCAGGAGACCGCCATGCCCGTCCAACGCTTCACCACCAGCCGCCTGCAATGGGCCGACTACGACCCGGCTTCGCGCCAGCTGGACCTGGGCTGGGCCAATGGCTCGGTGCAGGCCTACAAGCAGGTGCCGCAGGAGGTGTTCCGCCGGCTGTGCAGCGCCCCCAACCCGGCCACCTACTGGGAAGACCGGATCGCCGAGGAATACCCGCAGGGCACGCCCCGGGCCGGCGCCCGCGCCACAGGTCCGGGCAAGACGCTCAAGGACCTGTTCGACGACCCGCCGGCATAGGCCGAAGCAGACCGGCCCATGCCGGGGAGGCGAAAAAAAGCCCGCGGGCCTGGCGGCGCGCGGGCGGGTTTCCTCGGAGGAAAGGGTGATCGCGCGGATCAGCGGTGGTACGCCGTCTCGCCGTGCGAGGTGATGTCCAGGCCCTCGCGCTCGGCCTCTTCCGAGGGACGCAGGCCCATGGTGAGGTCGGCGATCTTGTAGGCGATGAAGGCCACGACGCCCGACCAGGCCACGGTCACGAGCACGCTCTTGACCTGCACCCAGACCTGGTGGCCCATGGCGAAGTCCTCGGCGCCGGTGCCGCCCAGGCCCGGCGCGGCGAACACGCCGGTCAGGATGGCGCCGACGATGCCGCCCACGCCGTGCACGCCGAACACGTCGAACGCGTCGTCCGCGCCCAGCATCTTCTTCAGGCCGCTGACGCCCCAGACGCAGACGAAGCCGGCCACGATGCCCAGCACGATGGAGCCCATGGGGCCGACGAAGCCCGCGGCCGGCGTCACGGCCACCAGGCCGGCGACGGCGCCGGAGGCGGCGCCCAGCATGGAGGCCTTGCCCTTGAGCAGGGACTCGGCCAGGCACCAGGCCAGGGTGGCGGCGGCGGTGGCCAGCACGGTGTTGATGAAGGCCAGGCCGGCCACGCCGTTGGCGGCGCCGGCCGAGCCGGCGTTGAAGCCGAACCAGCCCACCCACAGCAGCGAGGCGCCCACCATGGTCAGCGTCAGCGAGTGCGGCGTCAGCGCTTCCTTACCGTAGCCGATGCGCTTGCCCACCACGTAGGCGCCCACCAGGCCGGCGACACCGGCGTTGATGTGCACCACGGTACCGCCCGCGAAGTCGAGCGCGCCGTCGGCCGCCAGCAGGCCACCGCCCCAGACCATGTGGGCCATGGGGATGTACGAGAAGGTGAACCACAGGGCCGAGAACAGCAGCACGGCGCCGAACTTCACGCGCTCGGCGAAGGAGCCCACGATCAGCGCCACGG
>NZ_MKSS01000335.1:0-7166 GCF_001897365.1 Hydrogenophaga sp. 70-12 | reverse complement strand
CCCCCGGGTGTACCGGGGAACAGATGGCCGGGAGCGGCGCCTGCCCGGGCGTCGGTGTGGCGCTGAAGAAACGCCTCGGCCTGTTCGCTGCCCTCGGCGCGGAACACCGAGCAGGTGGCGTAAAGCAGGCGCCCACCGGGCCGCAACAGCGGCCACAGGGCGTCGAGCAGGGCCCGCTGGGTGCCCGCCAGGGCCGCCACGTCGCTGTCGCGGCGCAGCCAGCGCACGTCCGGGTGGCGGCGCACGATGCCCGAGGCCGTGCAGGGGGCGTCGAGCAGGATGGCGTCGAAGGGCCGGCCGTCCCACCAGTCGGCGGGGCGGGCGGCGTCGGCGTGGCGCACCTCGGCCACCAGGCCCAGGCGGTGCAGGTTGTCGCTGATGCGGGTGCAGCGCTCGGCGTCGACGTCCAGCGCCAGCAGCTCGGCATCGGCGCGCTCCAGCAGGTGGGCGGTCTTGCCGCCGGGCGCGGCGCAGGCGTCCAGCACGCGCGGGCGCGCGGCGAGCCCGTCGAGCAGCAAGGGCGCGGCCAGTTGCGCGGCCTCGTCCTGCACCGAGCAGTGACCCCCGGCGAAACCGGGGATCTGGTCGACCGGCAGCGGGCGCGCCAGCTCCAGCCCGTCCTCGCCCACGGGCCGGCTGGCCACGCCCTGGTCGGCGAGCGCACGGGCCAGGGCCTCGCGATCGGCGCGGCGGCGGTTGACCCGCAGCGTCATGGGCCCGGGCCGGTTGTTGGCCAGCAGCAGGCGCTCCCAGTCCGCCGGGTGGTCGCGCCGCAGGCGTTCGATCCACCAGGCCGGGTGGTTCCAGCGCGCCACCGGGTCCTGGGCCAGCGGGGCCTGCAGCGAAGCGGCCTCGCGCAGGTAGCGGCGCAGGCAGGCGTTGAGGAAACCGGCCTGGCGCTGCCAGCGCTTGTCCTTCTGGGCCGCGCGCACGGCCTGGTCGACCACGGTGTGCGCGGAGTAGCTGGCGCCGGGGGCGTCGGGCACCAGCAGCAGCGCCAGCGCCACGCACATGAGCGCGCGCAGCGGCGGCGGCGGCGCGCGGTCGGCCAGGCGGGCCACCAGCGCCTCGCAGCTGCCGAGCTGGCGCAGGCTGTGAAAAGCCAGCGCCTGCACGCCCGGGCGCAGCGGCGCGGGCACGGCCGCGAGCGCGTCGCCCAGCGAGCGGCCCTGGCGCACCGCGAGCACCGCCTGGGCCGCCAGCGCGAGCTGCTCGCTGAGCGCGGGGGCCGGCAGCGACCCGCGCGGCGGTCGCGCGTGGGAGCCCGTGTTCATGCGTGCACCACGGTGGGGTCGCCCACCGGGCGCTGCGCCGGCAGGGGCAAGGGGCCCATGTGCCGGCCGTAGATGCGGCGCACCCGCTCGGCCAGCGGCGGGTGCGAGTCGAAGCGGCGCGCGAGCGCGCCGTGCCCGTGGCCCACCAGCAGCAGGTGCTGCAGCGAGGGGCCCACCGCGCGCGGTGGCAGGCCCTCGCGCTGCTGCGTCATGACCTTGCGCAGCACGCCGCCCAGGCCGTCGCGGCTGCGCGTCCACTGCACGGCGCGCGCGTCGGCCAGGTACTCGCGCTGGCGCGACACCGCCGCCTGCAGCGCATGGCCCGCGACCCAGCCGAGCCAGCCCACGCCCATGAGGCACAGGCCCATCAGCGCGCCCATGAAGCGGCGGCCGTCCTCGCCCGGTTCGGCCAGGCGCTGGCCCAGGCGATAGACCATCTCCAGCCCGAACACCATGCCCGCCAGCCGCAGGTTCAGGCGCGTGTCGCCTTCGCCGATGTGGCCCAGTTCATGCGCGACCAGGCCTTGCAGCTCCTCCCGCGTGAGGTGGTCGAGCGCGCCCTGGGTGACGGCCACCACCGCGTCCTGCGGCGTCCAGCCGGTGGCGAAGGCGTTGATGGCCTGGTCGCGCGCCACCACCATGGCGGTGGGGCGCGGCAGGCCCGAGGCGATGGACAGCTCGTCGACGATGTTGACGAAGCGCTGCTCGTCGAGTTGGCCCGAGGGCCGCGCCGCGCGCGCGCCCATGCGCTCGGCCAGCCGCACGCCCCCCTGGTGTTTCAACTGCGAGGTTTCGAGCCACCAGCCGCCCAGCACGAAGAGCAGGGTCACGCCGGTGTTCACGGCCCAGAAGTGGCGCGGGAAGTACCACCCGCCCGCCAGCCAGAGCGGCCCCGACAGCAGCCAGCCCACGGCGAGGGCCGCGTTGACGGCCAGCACCAGCAGCAGCACGGTGAGGCCGAAGGCCACCACCAGGCGCCGGCTTTGGGCCCGCGCGTCGCGCTGGGAGTCAATAAAACGCATGGCTGTCGGGTGAGGATGCTGGCGCGCCCCGGTCGAACCGAGTGGTACCACGGAACCGGCTCTGCCGGGCCGTTGGTGCCGCCCCCGTGAAGGGGGTCGCGCGAAGCGCGGCGGGGGTGAGCTTCAGAACCGCACCTTGACCGGCTCGCGCTCGGCCTCGCTGGTGGTCGCTTCCAGCATGGCCTGGGGCTGGAAGTTGAACAGGCGCGCGACGATGAGCGTGGGGAACTGCTGCGCGGCGTCGTTGAAGTCGTTGGCCTGGTCGTTGTAGGCCTGGCGCGCGAAGCCGATGCGGTTCTCGGTGCTGGCCAGCTCTTCGCTGAGCTCGCGCATGTTCTGGTCGGCCTTGAGCTCGGGGTAGTTCTCCACCACCGCCATGAGGCGGCCAAGCGCGCCGCCCAGCAGCTGCTCTGCGCCCGACAGGGTGCCCATGACGCCCGGCGCCAGCGGCGCGCTGGCGGCGGCCTGCTCGGCGCTGCGCGCCTGGTTGCGCGCGGCGATCACGGCCTCCAGCGTCTGCGCCTCGTGCTCGAGGTACTTGCGGGCCACTTCTACCAGGTTGGGGATCAGGTCGTGCCGGCGCTTGAGCTGCACGTCGATCTGCGCGAACGCATTGGCGATGCCGTTGCGCAGGCGCACGAGCCGGTTGTAGGCCCCGACCGCCCAGAAGAACACCACCAGCGCCACCAGCAGCAGCACCCATTGCAGAACACCCATTGCGTGTTTCCTCCTCGCTCACCCGTGATTCGCGGGCGGGGGACTATAGCGCGCGGGGTATGCGCGCCCAAAGAAAAAGCCCCCGGCCTGTCGACCGGGGGCTTGTCGGCGGTGACGGGCGTCGGACCGCTTACTCGGCGGACTCGCCAGCCGCCGCGTCGGCCTGGTCGGCCGCCAGCGACAGGGCGTCGGCCTCGGCGATGGCGCGGCGCTCTTCGTCGTCCATCTTCTCCTTGACCTTGCGCGCCTCGTGGTAGGCCATGCCGGTGCCCGCGGGGATCAGGCGGCCGACGATGACGTTCTCCTTGAGGCCACGCAGCTCGTCGCGCTTGCCCATGATGGCCGCTTCGGTCAGCACGCGCGTGGTCTCCTGGAAGGAGGCCGCGGAGATGAACGAGTCGGTCGACAGCGAGGCCTTGGTGATACCGAGCAGCACGTTGCTGTAGGTCGCGGGGATCTTGCCGTCGGCGCGCAGGGCGTCGTTGGTGTTGAGGATCTCCGAGCGCTCCACCTGCTCGCCGCCGATGTAGGACGAATCGCCGGGGTTCTCGACCACGACGCGGCGCAGCATCTGGCGAACGATCACCTCGATGTGCTTGTCGTTGATCTTCACGCCCTGCAGTCGGTAGACGTCCTGCACCTCATCGACGATGTAGCGCGCGAGCTCTTCCATGCCCAGCAGGCGCAGGATGTCCTGCGGGTCGGCCGGGCCGTCGACGATGCTCTCGCCCTTGTTGACCACCTGGCCTTCGTGCACCAGGATGTTCTTCTCTTTCGGGATGAGCTCTTCCCAGACCTTGCCCTCGGGGTCGGTGATCTGCAGGCGGATCTTGCCCTTGGTCTCCTTGCCGAAGGACACGGTACCGGTCATCTCGGCGAGGATGCCGGCGTCCTTGGGCGAACGCGCCTCGAACAGCTCGGCCACGCGCGGCAGACCACCCGTGATGTCGCGGGTCTTCTGGCCTTCGACCGGGATGCGGGCCAGCACCTCGCCGGGGCCCACGTCCTGGCCATCGCGCACCTGGATCAGGGCGCCGACCTGGAAGCCGATGGTCACGGCGTGGTCGGTGCCGGGGATCTTCACCTCGCTGCCGGACGCGTCGATCAGCTTGACCTGCGGGCGCACCACTTTCGTGGCGCCGCGGCGCTTGGGATCGATCACCACCAGCGTGGACAGACCGGTCACGTCGTCGACCTGCTTGGCGACCGTGAGGCCCTCTTCCACGTTTTCGAACTTCACCGTGCCGGCGAATTCCGTGATGATGGGTCGGGTCAGCGGGTCCCAGTTGGCCAGGATGGTGCCGGCCTTGATCTGCTGGTCGGGCTTGATCGCCAGGATGGCGCCGTAGGGCACCTTGTGGCGCTCGCGCTCGCGGCCGTGTTCGTCCTGGATGATGATCTCGCCCGAACGCGCGATCACCACCAGCTCGCCCTTGGAGTTGGTCACGTAGCGCATGGTGGCGTTGAAGCCGATCACGCCGCTGGACTTGGCTTCCACGCTGGAGGCCACCGCCGCGCGCGAGGCCGCGCCGCCGATGTGGAAGGTGCGCATGGTCAGCTGCGTGCCGGGCTCGCCGATCGACTGCGCGGCGATCACGCCCACCGCCTCACCGATGTTGGCCAGGCCACCGCGGCCGAGGTCGCGGCCGTAGCACTTGGCGCACAGGCCGTAGCGGGTCTCGCAGGTGAGCGCGGTGCGCACCTTGACCTCGTCGACGCCGGCGGCCTCGAGCAGGTCGAGGGTGTCCTCGTCGAGCATTTCGCCCGCGGGCACGAGCTGCTGGCGCGTCTCGGGATGGATCACTTCCTCGGCCGTGGTGCGGCCCAGGATGCGGTCGCGCAGCGACTCGATGACCTCACCGCCCTCGACGATGGCGCGCATCAGCGTGCCGTTGGAGGTGCCGCAGTCCTGGTGGGTGACCACCAGGTCCTGCGTCACGTCCACCAGGCGGCGCGTCAGGTAACCCGAGTTCGCGGTCTTCAGCGCCGTGTCGGCCAGGCCCTTGCGGGCGCCGTGCGTGGAGATGAAGTACTGCAGCACGTTGAGGCCTTCACGGAAGTTCGCCGTGATGGGGGTCTCGATGATGGAGCCGTCGGGCTTGGCCATCAGGCCGCGCATGCCGGCCAGCTGGCGGATCTGCGCCGCGGAACCGCGGGCGCCCGAGTCGGCCATCATGTAGATGGAGTTGAACGACTCCTGGTCCACTTCCTTGCCGCTGCGGTCCGTGGTCTTCTGCTTGGCCAGCTGGGCCATCATGACCTTGGAGATCTCGTCACCGGCCTTGCCCCAGATGTCGACCACCTTGTTGTAGCGCTCGCCGGCGGTCACCAGACCGGAGGCGTACTGCTGGGCGATCTCCTTCACCTCGGACTCGGCGCGCTCGATGATGCCGCTCTTCTCCTTGGGCACCAGCATGTCGTCGACGGCGATCGAGATGCCCGCGCGCGTGGCCAGGCGGAAGCCGTTCTGCAGCAGCTTGTCGGCGAAGACCACGGTCTCCTTCAGGCCGCACTTGCGGAAGCTCGCGTTGATGAGGCGCGAGATTTCCTTCTTCTTGAGCGGCTTGTCCAGCACCGAAAAGGGCAGGCCCTTGGGCAGGATCTCGGACAGCAGCGCGCGGCCCACGGTGGTGTCGACCAGCTTGAGGCCCGCGACGAACTCGCCGCTGGCCTTGTCCTTGGTCCACTCGACCAGGCGCACGCTCACGCGCGCGGTGAGTTCCACCACGCCGTTGTCCAGCGCGCGCTGCAGCTCGGGCAGGTCCGCGAAGATCATGCCTTCGCCCTTGCCGTTGATCTTCTCGCGCGTGGCGTAGTACAGGCCCAGCACCACGTCCTGCGAGGGCACGATGGAGGGTTCGCCGTTGGCCGGGAACAGCACGTTGTTGGAGGCCAGCATCAGGGTGCGGGCTTCCAGCTGGGCTTCCACGGACAGCGGCACGTGAACGGCCATCTGGTCACCGTCGAAGTCGGCGTTGAAGGCCGCGCAGACCAGCGGGTGCAGCTGGATCGCCTTGCCCTCGATCAGGATGGGCTCGAAGGCCTGGATGCCCAGGCGGTGCAGCGTGGGCGCGCGGTTCAGCAGAACCGGGTGCTCCTTGATGACCTCTTCGAGGATGTCCCACACCACGGGGGTGCCGGCTTCCACTTCCTTCTTCGCGGCCTTGATGGTGGTCGCGATGCCCATGGCTTCCAGGCGCGAGAAGATGAAGGGCTTGAACAGCTCCAGCGCCATCAGCTTGGGCAGGCCGCACTGGTGCAGCTTGAGCGTCGGACCCACCACGATGACCGAACGGCCCGAGTAGTCGACGCGCTTGCCCAGCAGGTTCTGGCGGAAGCGGCCGCTCTTGCCCTTGATCATGTCGGCCAGGGACTTGAGCGCGCGCTTGTTGGCGCCCGTCATGGCCTTGCCGCGGCGGCCGTTGTCCAGCAGGCTGTCCACGGCTTCCTGCAGCATGCGCTTCTCGTTGCGCGCGATGATCTCGGGCGCCTTGAGTTCGAGCAGGCGCTTGAGGCGGCTGTTGCGGTTGATGACGCGGCGGTACAGGTCGTTGAGGTCGGAGGTCGCGAAGCGGCCGCCGTCCAGCGGCACCAGCGGACGCAGGTCCGGCGGCAGCACGGGCAGCACGTCGAGCACCATCCACTCGGGCTTGATGCCCGAGCGCTTGAAGGCCTCGAGCACCTTCAGGCGCTTGGCGTTCTTCTTGATCTTGAGTTCCGAGCCGGTCAGGTCGTTGCGCAGCTTCTCGATCTCGATGTCGAGGTCGATGTTCTCCAGCAGCTCCTTGATGCCCTCGGCGCCCATCTTGGCGACGAACTCGTCACCGTACTCCTTGCGCTTGGCGTCGAAGTCGTCCTCGGACATGATGCCGAACTTCTTCAGCGGGGTCATGCCGGGGTCGGTCACCACGTAGGCCTCGAAGTACAGCACGCGCTCGATGTCGCGCAGCGTCATGTCGAGCACCAGGCCCAGGCGCGACGGCAGCGACTTCAGGAACCAGATGTGCGCGCAGGGCGCGGCCAGGTCGATGTGGCCCATGCGCTCGCGGCGCACCTTGGTCTGGGTCACTTCGACGCCGCACTTCTCGCAGATCACGCCACGGTGCTTCAGGCGCTTGTACTTGCCGCACAGGCACTCGTAGTCCTTGATGGG
>NZ_MKSS01000334.1:0-7201 GCF_001897365.1 Hydrogenophaga sp. 70-12 | reverse complement strand
CGCCGTGGTAGCCGCGCTCGCGGCCGATGAAGAGGTTGCGCTGGCCCTCGCCGCGCGCGCGGTGGTAGGCCAGGGCCACCTTCATGGAGGTGTCGGCCGCTTCGCTGCCCGAGTTGCAGAACAGCACCTTGTTCAGGTCGCCGGGCGCCAGGGCCGCGATCATCTCGGCGGCTCGGAAAGCCTTGTCGTTGCTCACGCTGAAGGCGGTGGCGTAGTCCAGCGTGTCCAGCTGCCGCTTGATGGCCTCGTTGATGGGCTGGCGGTTGTGGCCCGCGCCCACACACCACAGGCTGGAAATGCCGTCGATGACCTGGCGGCCGTCGTGCGTGGTGAAGTGCATGCCGTCGGCGGCGACGAAGATGCGCGGGTCCTTGGCGAAGCTGCGGTTGGGCGTGAAGGGCAACCACTGGTTGTCCATGTTGAAGTCGTTGTAAGCCATGCGGCGTCTCCTGCGAGCGGTGATCCGGGCATTCTGGCACCGCCCCCGCGCGCCGGGGGCGCCACTGCCCGACCCCGCGCCAGGCCCACTGGCGGCCGCCCTGCGACAATCGCGCCGCCATGGAAAACACCTACGTCCTCACCCTGTCCTGCCAGGACCGCCCCGGCATCGTGCACGCCGTCTCGGGCTTTCTGTTCCAGCACGGTGGCAACATCGAAGAGGCAGCCCAGTACAACGACCACGACACCGGGCTGTTCTTCATGCGCGTGCAATTCGCTTGCGCGCAACTGAGCCAGGCCGAGCTGCGCGAGCGCCTGGGCGCCTTCGCCGAACCCTTCGGCATGCGCTGGGGCCTGCACCCGCTGGCGCAACCGCTGCGCACCGTGCTCTTCGTGAGCCGCGAAGGCCACTGCCTCAACGACCTGCTGTTCCGCTGGAAGAGTGGCCTGCTGCCGCTGGATATCCGCGCCATCGTCAGCAACCACCGCGACTTTTACCAGCTGGCGGCCAGCTACAACGTGCCCTTCCACCACATCCCGGTGACGGCCGCCACCAAGGCCCAGGCCGAGGCGAAGCAGCTGGAGATCATCCGCGCCGAACAGGCCGAGCTGGTGGTGCTGGCGCGCTACATGCAGATCCTGTCCAACGAGCTGTGCCGCGAGCTCTCGGGCCGCGCCATCAACATCCACCACAGCTTCCTGCCCAGCTTCAAGGGCGCCAAGCCCTACTACCAGGCGCACGACCGCGGCGTGAAGCTGATCGGCGCCACCGCCCACTACGTGACGGCCGACCTCGACGAAGGCCCCATCATCGAACAGGACGTGGCCCGCGTGGACCACACCGACACGGTGGAAGACCTCACCGCCCTGGGCCGCGACACCGAAAGCCAGGTGCTGGCGCGCGCCGTGAAATGGCACGGCGAGCACCGCGTGCTGCTCAACGGGCACAAGACCGTCGTGTTCAAGTGATGCAAGACCTCATCAACGCCGAACGGACCGCCGCCGGGCCGCCCCAAGGCGGGCCAGCCCCCGCGGGGGGCAGCGACCCGCGCCAGCGGCGGAGCGTGGGGGCGTGATGACGGCGCGCATCCCGCCCATCCAGTGCCTGCTGGCCTTCGAGGCCCTGGCGCGGCTGCGCAGCGTCACGCAGACGGCCGACGAGCTCAACGTCACGCCCAGCGCGGTGAGCCACCGCATCCGCCAGCTGGAAGAGATCCTGGGCACCAAGCTGTTCGGCCGCGCGGACTTCTCGCTCACCACCGACGGCATCGAGTACCTCACCCACGTGCGCGACGGCCTGGGTGCCCTGCAGCGCTTCCCCAGCCAGAAGGCCGCGCCTGGGCGGCGCAAGCTGCGCCTGGCCATCACCCCCACCTTCGCGCGCTCGGTGGTGCTGCCGCGCCTCAAGCAGTTCAGCGACACCTATCCCGAGATCGACCTCACGCTACAGGTCAGCATCCCGCTGCTGGACGTGGTGGCCGAGGACGCCGACCTGATGGTGCGCTACGGCACCGGCCGCTACGCCGACGTGGAGCACCTGCTGCTGGCCAAGGACGAGGTCTCGCCCATGGCCTCGCCGGCCTTCGCGCGCGAGCACGGCCCCTTCGAGGCGCCCGAGGACCTGGAAGGCCTGCCCCTGCTGCGCAGCCCGCTGGAGCCCTGGCGCACCTGGTTCGCCGCGCACGACCTGGACTGGCCCGAGCCCACCGAGGGCTCGCAGTTCAACGACATCGGCCTGATGTGCGACGCCGCCGCAGCCGGCATGGGCGTGGGCCTGCTGCGCTACAAGCTGGCCGCGCCCTGGCTGGACAGCGGCGCCCTGGTGCCCCTGTACCCGCGCCGCGTGCCCAGCCCGCACGCGCACTACCTGTGCTGGCGCACCGGCACCATGGAGCGCTGGGAATGCGCGGCGTTCGCGCGCTGGCTGCAGCAGGCCATGGGGTGAGCGCCGCCCACGGCGCCCACCGCACTCCCACTCAATCGATCGCCAGGCGCTGGGCCGAGGTGGCGGCCTTCTTGGGCAGCGTCAGCCGCAGCACGCCGTTATCGAAGCGCGCCTTGGACGCGTCCTTGTCCACACGCTGCGGCAGCTGGAAGGCGCGCGAGACGGCGCCGTAGTACCGCTCGCTGCGCAGCACGCGCTGGCCGTCGCGCTGCTCGTCCTGCTGCTTGACCTCGGCGCGCAGGGTGACCACGTCGTCCTCGATGGTGACCTGGATGTCGTCCTTGGCCACGCCCGGCAGCTCGGCGTCCACGGTGTAGGCCACGGGCGTTTCCTTCACGTCCACCTTGATCTGCGCGGGCAGGGCGTCGCCGTGCAGCGGCTTGACGAAGAAGCCGGGCGCGACGTCGCGGAACAGGTCATCGAACAGGCTGTTGCGGGCAATGAGTCCGGTCATGGTGAAAGTCCTCCAGATTCGAGGGCGCCGCGACCACCGCGGCACCGGGGTGCCTCGAAACTGAAGTCGCCCCCCGAACATTTCAAGACCCCGCGCCCCCGCCGCTCGTCAACAGCCGCTGCAGGATTTTTCAATCCCCGCCGGGCCCGGCGCGCCTACACTGGCCCGTCACCCACGCCCCCGCCATGAACGCCCCACCCCACCCCGACCAGGCCCAGCGCCTGGCCCGCGCCGAGCGCCAGGCCGCCGTGGTGCGGGCCCTGGCGCCCCTGCTGCCCGCCCACGCGCTGCTGTGGCAGCCCGAGGACACCATCCCCTACGAATGCGACGGCCTCACCGCCTACCGCGAGCGCCCGATGGTGGTGGCCCTGCCCGAGACCGAGGCCGAGGTGGCCGCCGTGCTCAAGGCCTGCCACGCGCTGGACGTGCCGGTGGTGGCGCGCGGCGCCGGCACCGGCCTGTCCGGCGGCGCCATGCCGCATGCCCTGGGCGTGGTGCTGTCGCTGGCCAAGTTCAACCGCATCCTGCGCATCGACCCGCGCTCGCGCACCGCCACCGTGCAGGCCGGCGTGCGCAACCTGGCCATCAGCGAGGCCGCCGCGCCGCATGGCCTGTACTACGCGCCCGACCCGAGCAGCCAGATCGCCTGCACCATCGGCGGCAACGTGGCCGAGAACTCCGGTGGCGTGCACTGCCTCAAGTACGGCCTGACCATCCACAACGTGCTGCAGGTGCGCGGCTTCACCATCGAGGGCGAGCCGGTCACCTTCGGCGGCGAGGCCCTGGACACGCCCGGCCTCGATCTGCTGCCCCTAGTGGTCGGCAGCGAGGGCATGCTGGCCGTCACCGTCGAGGTGGTGGTCAAACTGGTGCCCAAGCCGCAGCTGGCGCGCTGCATCATGGCCAGCTTCGACGACGTGCGAAAGGCGGGCGACGCGGTCGCCGCCGTGATCGCCGCCGGCATCATCCCGGCCGGGCTGGAGATGATGGACAAGCCCATGACGGCCGCCGTCGAGGATTTCGTGCACGCCGGCTACGACCTGTCCGCCGAGGCCATCCTGCTGTGCGAGAGCGACGGCACACCCGAGGAGGTGGCCGAGGAAATCGACCGCATGAGCGCCGTGCTGCGCGGCTGCGGCGCCACCGCCATCGCCGTCAGCCGCGACGAGGCCGAGCGCCTGCGCTTCTGGAGCGGCCGCAAGAACGCCTTCCCGGCCAGCGGGCGCATCAGCCCCGACTACATGTGCATGGACTCGACCATCCCGCGCAAGCGCCTGGCCGACATCCTGCTGGCCATCCAGGCCATGGAGACCACCTACGGCCTGCGCTGCGCCAACGTGTTCCACGCGGGCGACGGCAACCTGCACCCGCTGATCCTGTTCGACGCCAACGACCCCGACCAGCTCCAGCGCTGCGAGCGCTTCGGCGCCGACATCCTGGAGACCAGCGTCGCCATGGGCGGCACCGTCACCGGCGAGCACGGCGTCGGTGTGGAAAAGCTCAACAGCATGTGCGTGCAGTTCAGCGCGCAAGAGAACGATCAGATGTTCGGTATCAAGCGCGCTTTTGATGCCAAAGAATTACTCAACCCTGGCAAAGTGATCCCGACCTTGCAACGTTGTGCGGAGTACGGGCGGTTGCTGGTGCGCGGCGGGCGGTTGCCGCACCCGGATCTCCCCCGGTTTTAGGGCGCTGTTCCACGCGGCAGGCCCCCTGGGCTGGGGTACATTGCCTCCAATGAGCGCCCGCCTTTCGCCCACCGATGCGCCCCTGGCCCGCCGCGACGGCGAGGCGGGCGTCAGCGAACGCGAGCGGGCCATGCAGCTGGAGCTGCGCACGCTGCGCGCCGAGAACGAGTACCTGCGCCAGCGCTACGCGCAGCAACTCAGCGGCCTGAACCCGGCGGCCGACGCGAGCCAGCCGGGGTTGCGCGCCGACCTGCCGCTGTCGCTGGTCTCGGCCCTGGACGCCGACCGCGACGGCCGTCCCGCCCAGGCCAAACTGGAGTTCGAGGCCCTGTTCGCCGCGCTCGCGAGCGTGTTCCCCATCGGCGTGTTCCGCACCGACGAGGGCGGGCTGCTGACCCACATCGACAGCCAGCTGCAGCAGATCTTCGGCCTGCAGCGCGAGGACTTTCCCAACTTCGGCTGGCTCGCCCGCGTGCACCCCGAAGACCTGGAGCGCGTGCAGGCCGCCTGGGTGCGCGGCATCTCGCGCGGCGAAAGCCTCAACGTCGAGTTCCGCATCGTCAAGCCGGGCAACGAGACCGTGTACGTGCTGACGCGCAACGCACCGCTGCGCGACGCCAGCGGCCGCGTCGTCAGCCAGCTCGGCTTCGTGCAGGACATCACGCCGATGCGCGTGCTCGAGGCCGAGGCCCGCATCAAGGACGAACTCAACCGCCAGATCATCGCCAGCAGCCCCGACTGCACCAAGGTGCTCGACCTGGAAGGCCGCGTGGTGCAAATGACCGAGCAGGGCTGCCGCCTGGTCGAGGTGGACGATTTCGAAGAAGTTCGCCTGAGCGACTGGACCACCTGGTGGCCCGACGAGGGCGGCACGCTCGCGCGCGACGCCGTCGCCGCCGCGCGGCAAGGCAAGGGCTCGCGCTTCGTCGCCTTCGGCAACACCTTCAAGGGCACGCCCAAGTGGTGGGACACCGCGCTCACGCCGATCTGCGACGCCCAAGGCCAGCCCGCCATGCTGCTGGCGGTCTCGCGCGACATCACCGAACTGCACCAGCAGCAGGACGAGATCCGCCGCTTCAATGCCGAGCTCGAAAAGCGCGTCAAGGAACGCACCGAGGAACTGGCCGAAGCCAAGGAGCGCGTGAGCATGTCGCTGGCCGAGGCGCAGTCGCTCTACAACCAGGCCCCCTGTGGCTACCACTCGTTCGACGCCAACGGGACCCTGGTGCTCATCAACCGCACCGAACTCGACTGGCTCGGCTACGAGCGCCACGAGGTGATCGGCAAGCTGAACGTGCGCGACATGGTGCCGCCCGGCGACGGCAACCAGGAACAGGTGCTGGAGCGCCTGAACCGCCTGGTCGCCGGCGAGAAGCTCGACCCGATCGAGACCGTGGTGCGCCGCCGCGACGGCAGCACCTTCTCGGCGCTCGTCAGCAGCACGGCCGTTCGCGACAGCAAGGGGCGCTTCCTGCGCTCCAACAACACACTGATCGACATCACCGCCCTGAAGGCGGCGCAGCAGGCGCTGGCCGCGCAGAGCCGGTTCATGCAGACCATCAGCGACAACGCGCCGGTGCAGATCGCCTTCTTCGACCGCGACCTCATCTGCCGCTTCGCCAACGCCAGCTACACCCGCTGGCGGGAAGACCGCTCGCACGACTCGGTGGTCGGCCTGCACCTGAGCGAGATCGCCGACCGCAAGGTCTACGAGTCCGTGCGCGAGCGCCTGAGTGCCGCGCTCGCGGGCGAGCCGCAGCGTTTCGAAGGCGAGCGCCGCTTCCCCGGCGGCGAGCCGTACTACGCCAGCATCGAGTACATCCCTTTCCAGATGGATGGCCAGGTGCAGGGCCTGATCATCCAGATGATCGACATCACCGAGCGCAAGGCCTCGGAAGACCGTGTCTCACAGGCCAACCAGCGGCTCGCGCGCGCGCTCGAACAGGCCAACGCCCTGTACAACCGCGCGCCCTGCGGCTACCACTCGCTCGACATCGACGGCATATTCGTCTCGATCAACGACACCGAGCTGGAGTGGCTGGGCTACACGCGCGACGAGGTGGTGGGCAAGCTCAACTTCCGCGACGTGATCCCGCCGCACCAGGTGCCGCTGCTCGATTCGCACATGCACCGCATGCTGCAGGACGACGCGCTCGACGGCGTGGAATACGAGATGCTGCGCCGCGACGGCACGCGCTTCTACGCGCTGGTCTCGTCCACCACGGTGCGCGATGCGCAGGGCCGTTTCCTGCGCAGCAACACCACGGTGGTCGACATCACCCGCCGCCGGGCGGCCGAGGACGCGCTGCGCCGCCAGCAGCATTTCCTGCAGTCCATCACCGACCGCGTGCCAGGCCTCATCGCCTACCTCGATGCGGACCTGCACTTCCGCTTCGCCAACGCCGAGCACCTGCGGGTCTACGGCATGGACCCGCAGCGCATCGTCGGTCAGCACCTGAGCCGCTGCGTGGCCCCCGACATCTGGGCCGACATCGAGCCGCGCATGCGCGGCGCCCTGGCCGGCACCTCGCAGCATTTCGAGGCCTGGCGCCGCATGCCCGACGGCACGCCGATCTTCATGAGCGCGAACTACCTGCCCGACCCAGGGCCGGACGGCAAGGTCCGCGGTGTGTTCGTGCAGATCATCGACATCACCGAGCGCAAGCGCGTCGAGGA
>NZ_MKSS01000333.1:0-7229 GCF_001897365.1 Hydrogenophaga sp. 70-12 | reverse complement strand
ACACGCGCTGCGGCGGCATGCCTTCCTGGATGAGGGCGCGCGTGACCGTGAGCGCGCGCTGCGCCGAGAGCTCCAGGTTGTCGGCGAAGCGCTGGTTGCTCGCCTGCACCGGGCGGTCGTCGGTGAAGCCGCTGACCATCAGCATCTCGTCGCGCTCGCCCAGGTAGACCTGCAGCGGCGGCACCAGGCTTTTCAGGATCTGCCGCCCCTCGGGCCGCAGCTCGTCGGAGTTGAGCGCGAACAGCACGCTGCCGCTGATGCCGATGCGGCCGTTGTCCAGCGTCACGCGGCCGTTCTGCAGCGGAATGGCCAGGGCCTTCTCCAGGGCCATGCGGCGCTGTTCTTCCTGTTCGCGTTTGCGCACCTCGGCCTGCAGGCTGTTCACCAGGTCCATCTGCACCACGAGCACGCCGACGAGGATGAGCACGAAGGCGCCCACCAGGCCGGACATGAGGTCGCCGAACACGGCCCACACCGGCGCGCCGTGCCCGCCGCCCTCGGTGTCGTCGGGGCGTTCGTCCAGGCCGGCCATCATGCGGCCGTCCCCCCGGGCGGCGCGCGCAGGCGGCGCAGGTCTTCCACGATGCCCTGCTGCGCGCTGATGCTGAGGTCGATCACCTCGCGGGCCTGGGCCACGTAGTAGGCGAGCTGCTCGTCGCTGCGCGCGACCGATTGCGTGACGGCGCCCTCGACGCGCTGCAGGCTGTCGATGAGCGCCTCCTGCGAGCGGCTGAACAGCGCCACCCCGTGGTTGAAGGCCTCGCCCAGGCTGGCCAGTTCGATGGCGCTGGCGCCGACCTGCGCGGCCACCTCGTCGGCGCGCACGGCCTGCGCCCCCACGGTGTCGGCGAACTGGCGGCCCACCCGGTCGAGCACGGCGCCGGCCGAGCCGACCAGCGATTCGATGGCCGCGCGCTGCTCGGTGGTGGCCTGCTGTACGGACTGCAGGAGGGCGTCGATGTGCTGCATCAGCGTGGCGCGCTCCTGCAGGGCGCTGTTGTCGCGCTCGGTGAGCTGGCTCATGTCCTGGCGCAGCCGCGCGATCACCTCGGCGGCGGCCCGGGGCGCTTCGGCGGCCGTCTCGATCAGGCGCGCCAGGGGCGCTTCGAGCGCGCGGGCCAGGCTGGCGAGCTGCGTGGACAGCTGCTGAGTCAGCGAGGCCTGCAGCTCGCCCAGCCGCTGCACGGCGGCCTCGCCGCGCGCCGCCTCTTCGCCGCGCAGGCCGGCGAGTTCCTCGCGCCAGCGGGTCGCCGTGTCCTGCAGGGTCTGCGCCACGGCCTGCTGCTGCGCCAGGGTTTGCGCCCCGAGCCGGCGCCATTCGTCCTGCAGGGCCGTGGCCGTGTCCTGCAGGGCGGCGGCCCAGGCGGCCTGGCGCTCGCGCTCGGCCGCGCTGTGCTCGGCCTGCGAGCGGCCCAGCGTGTCCTGCACCTGGGCGAGCAGGGCGCCGCTGCGCTGCTCGAAGGTGGTGGTGAAGGCGACCAGCGCCTGGTCCAGGCCCTGCAGCTGCGTGCGCACCAGGGCGTCGACGCGCTCGTGCTGCCGCGTGGCTTCCTGGGTGAGGGCATTCATGGCCTTGTCCACCGCGGCCTGCAGGCCTTCGCCAGCGGCCCGCGCGCTGGCGTCCAGGCTGTGGCGCAGCGACTGCTCCACCGAGCGGGCCAGCCCGCCGTAGGCCTCGCCCGACGCCGCCAGGAACTGGGCCTGCCGCGCCAGCAGCTGCTCGTCGAGTTGCTGGCTGCGCTGTTCGATCCGCTCCATGAGCGACTGCAGCCGGTCCGCCACCGCGGGCAGGGCGCTGGCCTGCTGCTGCAGGGCGTCGACGGTGGCCTGGCGCTGGTGCGCGAGCGAGAACGGGCGCAGCACCGTGGCCGCGCGCGCGTCGAGCTGGCGCGCCGCCTCGGCGCGCTCGCGCCGGGCAATGGCCGACATCAGGCCCAGCATGGCCGAGGTGGCCACGCCCACCACCGAGGTGCCGAAGGCCAGGCCCAGGCCCTTGATGGGCGCGGCCAGCGCCGAGCGGATGGCCTGCAGGTCGGCCGAGCCTTCGAGCGTGAACACCACGCCCTTGAAGGTGAGCACCATGCCGAGGAAGGTGCCGAGCATGCCCAGCATCACCAGCAGGCCGATGAGGTAGGGCGTGAGCGCCAGGCCGGGCAGGGCGCCGCGCTCGCTTTCGATGCGCTGGCGCACCGCGTCGCGCAGGGGGAGCGGCACGCGGGCCAGCCAGTCCTCGAGCGCGGCCAGGGGCTGGGGCACCTGGGCCAGCGCCTGGGACAGCGCCGCGGTGGCCTGCCGGTAGCGCCGGATCTCCTGCGCGCCCATGAGGTACACGCCGCCGATGAGCGCGGTCATGGCCAGGGCCAGGCCGCTGGACCCCACGAAGCCCGCGCCGATCCAGACGACGGACAGCAGGCCAAGGACGAAGGCGGAGACGAAGAACAGTCGGGTCACGGAAAGGCGGTTCACGGGGTGTCGATGGAGGGGGAAACGCGGGACTGTCCCAGCGCTTCGATCATGCCGGTCACCGGCTGCAGGCGCAGATCGAGTTCGGCGAGCAGGGCCTGCCGCAGCTCCTGCTCGAACACCGCGGGCCAGGCGTCTGACGGGGTCTGGCGCAGCTGCTCGAAGCGCGCCTTGAGAAAGGCGGGCACGCCGGACAGCAGCCGCTGCTCGCGCCCGCCGATCAGCTGGTCCAGGGTGGCGTCCAGCGCGGCCAGCCGCGCCAGCCGGGGCGAGGCGGCGGCCAGCGCCTGCCGAACATGGGCGCGAAAGGCGCCGATGCCGGTTTCCATGCGGCGCTGCTGGTCGAGGTAGCGCTGGTGGATGGTGCCGAAGTGGCTGTCGTCGGCGCCGATCGGTTGTCGGGGCGGCGCGGCGATGCCTTGCTGCAGCGTGGTGCGCAGGCCCTGTAGCCCGGCCCGCAGCTGGGCGGCGTGGGTGCGGCCGGGCGGGCGCGGTGGCGCCGCCGCCGAAGGCAAGGCCTGGTGGGCCGCGTGCAGGGCGATGGCGTCGCGCACGTCCAGCCATTCGGCCAGGCGCTCGGCCAGGTCGCGCCGGGGGGCCTCGGCCGGCGCGGGCAGGTACCCGGCGAGCTGGCGCACCAGGGCGGAGCGGTGGGATCGGCTGCGCAAAACGGTCGGTGGCGCCCTCGGGGGCGCGGGGGTCTAACAGGCGGGTGAATGGGGGGCGCGAGCGCCCCGCATTGTCCTCTACCCGGGCGCGGGGCCGGATGGCGAGGCCGCGCCGGTGCGCGGGCCGCTGGCGCTAGGCGCCGCGCAGGCTGCGCCCGCTCAGGGCGTCGCGGATCGGGGTGGGCCGGTCGAGGCCGCCCAGGGGAAGGTCGAGCAGGGCGTCGAGGTCCGCGTCGGCGAACTGTTGCCACAGTTCGTCCACGCTGCGGGCGGCGGGTTGGCCGTGCCGGTTCGCGCTGGTGGACACCAGCGCGCCGCCGACGGCCCGGCACAGGTCGGCCGCCGGGCCATGGGCGGTGACGCGCACCGCGATGCCCTGGTGCGCGCCCGCCACCACCGCGGGCGCGCTCGCCGCGCGCGGCAGCACCCAGGTGTGGGGGCCGGGCCAGGTGGCGCGTACCTCGGCCAGCGCGCCGGGGGCCAGCCGCGCCCAGTCCACGAAGGGGCCGAACTGCGCCTCGCTCGCGGCGATGAGCAGGAAGCCCTGCGTGGTGGGGCGCCGCTTGAGCCGGTAGAGGCGTTGCACCGCCGCCGTGTTGAAGGGGTCGCAGCCAAGGCCGAACACCGCCTCGGTGGGGTAGGCGACCACGCCACCGCGGCGGACCGCGTCGGCCACCGCCTCCAGGGGCGCGGGCGAACGCCGCCGGCTCAGAGGTCGTGCCCCAGGAAGTCCCGCAGCTCCTCGGTCTGGGGGTGGTCGAGCACGTCCGCCGGGCCCACCTCCCAGACCTTGCCCTGGTGCATGAAGACCAGCTGGTCCGCGATCTTGCGGGCGAAGTTCATCTCGTGCGTGACCATCACCATGGTCATGCCCTTGTCGGCCAGGCCTTCGATGACGCGCAGCACCTCGCCGGTGAGCTGCGGGTCGAGCGCGGAGGTCACCTCGTCGAACAGCATCACCTTGGGTTGCATCGCGAGCGAGCGGGCGATGGCCGCGCGCTGCTGCTGGCCGCCCGACAGCTGCTCGGGGTAGGCGTCGAACTTCTCCGACAGGCCGACCTGGCCCAGGCACTCCTGGGCGAGTGCGATGGCCTGCGCCTTGCCCAGCTTCTTCACGCTGCGCGGCGCGAGCATGATGTTTTCGCCGATCGTCAGGTGCGGGAACAGGTTGTAGCTCTGGAACACGATGCCCACGTCCAGGCGCAGCTGGCGCAGGTCCAGCGTGGGGTCGGTGAGCACGTGGCCGCACACCTGGATGTGGCCGCGGTTCACCTTTTCGAGCCGGTCGATGCAGCGCAGCGCGGTGCTCTTGCCGGAGCCGGACTTGCCGATGAGCACCGTGACCTCGCCGCGCTTGACCTGAAAGCTCACGCCCTTGAGGACTTCGATCTGGCCGAAGCTCTTGTGCACATCGCGCAGCACCACGATGTCGTTCGCGGAATCGGCGGCGCCGGCGGCGGTCGGGACAAGGTCAGTCATAAGGTCTTCTTTCATGGGGAAAGCTCACGCGCTGCGCATGCCGCGCGCCATGCGTTGCTCCAGCCGCCGGCTCAGGGCCGACAGCGGATAGCAGAGCAGAAAGTAGATCAGCGCCACGACCACGAAGGTGATGAAGGGCTGGAAGGTGGAGTTGTTGATGAGCTGACCGGCCCGCGTCAGGTCGACGAAGCTCACCGCCGACGCCAGCGAGGTGTTCTTGACGATCTGCACCATGAAGCCCACCGTGCCCGGCGTGGCGTTGCGGATGGCCTGCGGGATGATCACCTTGAACATGCGCTGCGTTCGGCTTAGCGCCAGGCACTCGGCCGCCTCCCACTGCGCCTTGGGCACCGACTGGATGCTGCCGCGCCAGAACTCGCCGAGGTAAGCGCCGACCCAGATCGTCATGGACAGCGTGGCCGCCATCAGCGGCGACACCGCCAGGCCCAGCGCCGGCAGGCCGAAGTAGCCCGCGAACATGATCACCAGCAGCGGCACGCCCTGGACGATCTGGATGTAGGCCGCCGCGATGGCGCGCAGCCAGGCGAAGCGCGAGACGCGGCACAGCGCGATCAGCAGCCCCATCAGGCCGCCGCCGATGAAGGCGCAGGCCGACAGCGCGACCGTCCACAGCGCGCCCTGGAGCAGGAATTGAACGTGGACAAGACCAAAGGTGGGCATCGTTCTGTCTCCCTTCAGAGCGGCGTGCCGAGGCGGCGGCGGCGCGGAAAGATCACCAGGCCGAGCAGCCAGAACCCGAGCCGCATGACCAGCGCCAGGCCGAAGTACATGAAGCCGATCGTGATGTAGGTCTCCATTGGCCGGAACGACACGCCCTGGATGTAGTTGGCGTTGCCGGTGAGCTCGGCCACCGAGATCTGCGAGGTGATGGAGGAGGCCAGCATCAGCAGGATGAACTGGCTGGTGAGCGAGGGGTACACGCGCTCCACGGCCGGGCGCAGCACCACGTGCCAGTACACCTGGGCGCGCGACAGGCCCAGGCACTCGGCCGCTTCCCATTGGCCCGCGTGCACCGAGTTGAAGCCGGCGCGCATGATCTCGCCCGTGTACGCGCCCACGTTGATGGTGAGCGCGATGATGGCCACCGAGAAGGCGCTCATCGTGATGCCGACCGAGGACAGGCCGAAGAAGACGAGGAAGATCTGCACCAGGAACGGGGTGTTGCGGATGCCCTCCACGTAGCCCGCGCACAGCGCCGACAGCCAGCGCACGCTCGAATTGCGGCCGATGGCGCAGAGCGTGCCGATCACGAACCCCAGCAGGGTGGCGGCGGCGGCCAGCTGCAGCGTCACCAGCGCACCGTCCAGCAGCATCGGCCATCGTTCGAGGATGGGAGTGAAGTCCAGGGTCACCGTCGTGCCTCCGATGGGGTTGCCCGCGCGCGCGGGATCAGGCCGAAACGGCGGGCGCCTTGCGGTCGCCGAACATCAGGCCGGCCGCCCGGAAGCCGCCGTCGACGTTGAGCGTGTGGCCCTGCACGTAGCGCGCTTCGTCCGAGCACAGGAACACGGCCGCGTCGCCAATTTCCTCGGGTGTGCCGTAGCGCACCATGGGCACCAGGTAGTTGTAGGCGCTGCGCGTGGCGGCGTCGTGCGCGGTCGCGGCCATCTCGGTCTCGATGGCGCCGGGCGCGATGTTGTTCACGTTGATGCCGTGCGGCGACAGCTCGACCGCCATCACCTTGGTGAGCAGCTCCAGGCCGGCCTTGGCCGCGCCGTAGGCGCCGCGGCCGTTGCCGCCGCGCTGGCCCGAGAGCGAGGCGATGTTGATGATCTTGCCGCCGTGGCCCTGCGCCACCATGCGCCGGGCGCAGGCCTGCGCCACGATGAAGGCGCCGGTGAGGTTGATGGCGATGGTGCGGTTCCAGTTCTCCAGCGTGATGTCCAGGAACGGGGTGTTGCCGCCGATGCCGGCGTTGTTGATGAGGATGTCGAGCCGGCCGAGCTGGGTGGTGACGTCCTTGAGCAGCGTCTCCACCGAGCGCGGATCGGCCACGTCGACCACGAAGCCATGGGCCTGGGCGCCGGCCTCGCGCAGCTTGGCGGCCGCGGCGTTGGCGCCCTGGGGGTTGATGTCGGCGATGGCGATGACGGCGCCCTGGCGCGCCAGGGCCGTGGCGATGGCGAAGCCGATGCCGCGGGCACCGCCGGTGATGAGGGCGATCTTTGCTTGCAGTCTCATGGAGGGTCCTGTGGTGGTGAGGGTGGGCGGCGGCTCAGTGCTTGTCTCTGACCGCGGTGAAAAAGTCGGGGGCGCCGGTCTGGCCGCCCTTGAGGGCGATCTCCAGGCCGTCGATGGCGGGGTCGGGCGAATGGGCGCGGCACAGCGGCACGCCCGGCGACAGCGGCGCGATGGCGGTCAGCGCGTCGATGCCCAGGCGCGAGGCCGCGTGGCTGGAGGTGTCGCCGCCGGAGATGACAACGCGCCGCAGGCCGCACTGGCGCACCAGGGCGTTGAGGATGTCGCCGAGCGCGGCGCCGAGCCGGTCGTTGACGGCGGCGATCGGCGTGCCACTGGCCCGCACGGCCTCGCGGAACGCGGCCACGCGCGGATCGTCGGGGCCGGTGGCGGTGAAGACCAGCGGGTCGCGGCCCCGCG
>NZ_MKSS01000332.1:0-7231 GCF_001897365.1 Hydrogenophaga sp. 70-12 | reverse complement strand
AACGCCGCCTACGCGGCCGGCTACGGGCTCACCGCCGACGAGGTCATCGGCATCGACCTCAGCCGCGTGCTGTCGCCCGAGGTGCTGCCCGAGGTGCTGCCGCGCGTGGCCAAGGCGCTCAACGGCGAGTCGCTGAGCCACGAGGCCGAACGCCCCGACGCCGACGGCACGCCGCGCTACCACGAGGTGCACTACCTGCCCGACAGCCACGACGGCGAGGTGCACGGCTTCTTCATCGAGCTCATCGACATCACCGAGCGCCGCCGCACCGAGGACTTCGTCTTCAACGCCAACCTCGACCTCGAGGAGCGCGTGGCCCAGCGCAGCGCCGAGCTCTACGCCAGCGAGCAGCGCTTTCGCCTGATGTCGCACGCCATCCGCGACCACGCCATCTTCTTCCTCGACCCCGACGGCGGCGTGGCCGACTGGACCGACAGCGCCCAGCGCCTGCATGGTTTCGAGCGCGGCCAGATCCTGGGCCGCTCGCTGGACGCGCTGTTCGAGCCGCAGGACAAGGAACTCGCGGGCCTGGACGTGCAGGTGATGCTGGACGTCTGCCTGGAGGAAGGCCACGCCGAGCACGAGGGCTGGAGCCAGCGCCAGGACGGCACGCGCTTCTGGTCGCACGCCACGCTGACCGCGCTGCGCGACCCGCAAGGCCGGCTGCAAGGCCTGTCGGTCATCACGCACGACCTCAGCGAATCCAAGCGCCTGGCCGACGTGATGGCGCGGCTGAACGAGGAGCTGCAGCACCGCGTGACCGAGCGCACCCAGCAGCTGGACGCCGCCAACCGCGACCTCGACGCCTTCTCCTACACCGTGGCGCACGACCTGCGCGCGCCGCTGCGCCACATCGGCCAGTACGTCGCGCTCACGCAGGAGGGCCTGGACCCGGCGCAGCACCACGAGCTGCTGCAGTTCCAGACCGCCATCGGCACCGCCGCCAAGCGCATGGGCCAGATGATCGACGGCCTGCTGGAATACGCGCGGCTGGGCCGCCTGAGCATCGCCCCCTCGCCGGTCTCGCTCACGCCGCTGATCCTGGGCATCGTGGGCCGGCTGCGCGCCGAGAACGCGCCGCGCGAAATCGACTGGGTGGTCGACCCCCAGCTGCCCGTGGTGGGCGGCGACGCCATCCTGCTGGCCGAGGTGTTCGGCCAACTCCTGGACAACGCCGCCAAGTTCACGCGCCGCGTGGCCCAGGCGCGCGTCGAGGTCGGCCAGCTGCCACCGGTGGGCGGGCTGCACACCCTGTTCGTGCGCGACAACGGCGTGGGCTTCGACCTGGCCAAGGCCAAGTCGCTGTTCGTGATGTTCCAGCGCCAGCACCACTCCATGGACTACGAGGGCATCGGCATGGGCCTGGCGCTGGCGCAGCGCATCGTGCTGCGGCACGAAGGCCGGCTGTGGTGCGACACCGCGCCTGGCCAGGGCTGCACCTTCTTCGTGGAGCTGCGCGCACCGTCGACGGACCTGGAACTGCCCTGAGCGCCGGGCGCGGCGGGTCCGGTCCACACCGGCCTCAACCGAGGGAGCGAACGATGACGAACTACCTGATCTCTTTTCCCGCCAGCGCGATGAACGTCCCTGCCGAGGAGATGGCGGCCGTGGGCGACGCCGCGCGCGCGGTCATCCGCGAGGCGAAGGCCGCTGGCGTGTACGTGTTCGGCGGGGGCATCAATGGAGACGTCGCACCGCTCATGGTCGCCTCGGACCGCACGGTCACCCCCGGCACCTATCCGCAGACGAAGGGGTTCGACGGCGGCTTCTGCGTCCTGCGGCTGCCATCGCGCGACGCCGCCATCGTGTGGGCCGCCCGGATCGCCACCGCCTGCCGCTGTTCGCAGGAGCTGCGCGAGTTTGGGCACGACCCGGAGACCTAGCCGAACCGGGGCACGCGGTGCCACTGCCGTGGCGGCCGGTGCTCAGGGCAGGCCGCAGCCCGCGTCATCGGCCTCGGTAGCGGCCAGCAACGCCAGCCACAGGGCGGGCTGGGCCGGACCGGCGCCCGGCCGGTTCAGGCCGTGGTCGGCACCGGGCCAGCGCCGAACGCACAGCCGCGCGGGTCGCGCCACCGCCTCGCGCCCGAAGCGCTCATAGGCCTCGGCGGGGATCAGTTCATCGGCGTCGCCCCACCACTGCCACACGGCCCAGACCGGGGCCGTGAGCGGCTCGAACAGGCGCCAGGCCAACAGGTCGCGCCAATGGCCCAGGCTGCGGCCGTGCACCAGGTCGTCGTCGGACCGCGCGCTGGCCGCGGCCGCGCGGATTTCCGCCCAGGCCTCGGGGCGGCCGATCCGCTGCGCCTGCAGCCGCAGGGTCTCGGCCGGGTCCAGCCCGCTGG
Organism: Hydrogenophaga sp. 70-12; assembly: GCF_001897365.1. Classification (NCBI taxonomy): domain Bacteria; kingdom Pseudomonadati; phylum Pseudomonadota; class Betaproteobacteria; order Burkholderiales; family Comamonadaceae; genus Hydrogenophaga; species Hydrogenophaga sp. 70-12. Next base: position 4,887 of record NZ_MKSS01000332.1, on the reverse strand, counting down.
CCGACAGCAACACCAGGCCACGCAGCGAGGTGCCCAAGGCCTGGCCCAGCGCGGGCAGCAGGTCGCCGCCTTCGGAGATGCCCACCAGCCAGGTGGGCCGTTCGGGCTCGCTCGCCCGCAGCGCTTGCAGCGCGGCCAGGGCGTCGGCCTGCCAACGCGTGGGCCGGTCGTCGCGCGCGAAGGCCTCGCCGCAGCCGTCGGGCGCGGTGCGCACCCAGGGGTTCGTGAGAGGTTTGTGCAGCACCCAGACCTGCGCGCGCTCCAGGCCCGCGAAGTAGGCCGGGGCGATGGGACCCAGACCGGCGCAGCCCGAGCCCGGCACCACCACCACGCGCGGCGCGGCCGCGTCGGGGCTGGCCTCTCGCCGCAGCACGGGCACGCGGCGGCCCGGCGCCGATCCGGGCAGGTCCACACGGCTCCAGGGCGCGCGGGGCGCGGCGCTCGGCCCGTCGGGCGCGGCCAAGGCCGATGGCGCGGCCGCCGCCACGCCCGCGCAGGCCAGCAGCAGCGCGGCGGCCGTGCGCGGCAGGCCGCGCCAGGGCTTCGCGCGCAGGGAACCGCCGGGCACCACCGGCTCAGCGCAGGATCATCACCTCGGGCTGGGCCGGTGCCGTGCCGGCCGGCGCGTTCGCCCCCCCCGTCGGCGAGGCGCCGCGCAGGCGCGGCGCGAGCGCGCGGTCCAGCGAGAGCTGCTCGCCGAGCTGCGCGAACACCTCGGCCGCCAGGCTTTGCGAGGTCTCGCGCATCACCTTGGCGCGGTTGGGTGGCATCACGTCGCCACGCGCCGACAGCAGCTTGGTGTCGTTGCCCGCGCCCTGGGCCGAGAACGCGGCCTTGATCTCGAAGCTGCGCGTGTCGATGAGCGAGAAGTCGGCCAGAAGGTCCAGGCCGTACTGGTGCGTGGCGCTGCTGGTGCCCTGCAGCGGCGAGAACGCGTCGCGGAACTCGATGCTGGAGAGCTGCCCGAACAGCACGTAGTCGGCGCCGGCGAATTCGCCCTTGCGGATGCGCGCGATGATGTCGTTCACGTCAGGCTGGCGCACCGGCTTGGCGATCTTGCCGGTCTTGACCTGCTGCAGGGCGCGCTCGGCCGCCGTGGGCTGCGGGTCGCCGGCGTCGAAGCCCTTGCCCTGCACCAGGCGAAAGGACGTGCCCTTGAGCAGGGCGCCGCGGATGTCGTTGCTGAAAGCGCGCAGCTCGCGGTGCTCCATGTAGGAATGCGTGCCGGCCACGTAGGTCATGCTGGCGCTGCCGCTCGCGCTGAGCGAGGTCGGCGTGGCCTTCATGGCGCTTTGCTGGCTGGCCGTGGCGGCCTCGAAGTACTCGGCCACGCGCTGGGTGTAGCCCAGGTCGGTGACCGCGATCCGCGGCGCGGCCTGCGCGAAGGCGGCGCCGGCGAACAGGGCGGCACCGGCCGCGAGCGTGGCGGCGAAGGCGCGGCGGGAAGGTTTGAGGGGGGTCATGGTGTGCCTCCGGATCAGCGCTTGCTGGTCTTGCGGATTTCCTTCTCGTCGGCCCATTCGAGCGAGCCCTCCTCGTTGTCGAACAGGTTGAGCGTGAACTTGTAGTACACGTCCTTGGTGGAGCTGTTCTGCTTCACGATGCTGGTCAATTCGCCCTCGAAGCGGTACTTGGCCGCCGTCATCTTGCCGAGCTTGGCCGTGGTGTTGGTCTTGTAGAGCCCGCTCTGGTTCTGGCGGTTGAGCTCGTCGACCTGGTTCTGCATCTCGTTGATGTTGGCGACGAAGCGCACCTTGCCCGACTTGGTCAGCGCGGTGCGGATCGAGTTCATCACGTTGGTGGTGTCGATGTACTCGCTGGTCTTGTTGCGCACGGTGGCGATGGTCACCGTGGGGCGGCCCTGCAGCACCTCGGTCTCGAGCAGGCTGCCGACCATGGACTCGGCGATCAGCTGCAGGTCGGAGGAGCCGAACTCATTGGTCACGAGCTCCACGGCCTTGGCGTCGCCGTAGTTGACCTGGCGGTCGAAGCGCACCACCGGCTGGCTGCGCTTGGTGGCGCAGCCGGCGAGCACGCCGACGAGCACCAGGGCAAGGAGGATTCGGGTTTTCATGGGAAGAAGGTCCGTTGGTCGTGAAAGGGGATCAGGGCGTCTCGAAGCTGAGTTCGAGCCGGAAGTCGGCCACGCTCAGGTGCGGGGCCGTGCCCTTGAGGGTCTGCTGCGCCTTGGCGAACAGGTTCAGCTGTTTCCAGGCGTCGCCGTCGCCGACCTGGTTGCCGTGCTGGTCGAGCCAGCGGTAGCGGTAGTACAGGGCCTGGTCCTTCTCGCCGCCGTTGCGCAGGTCGGACTGCACGGAGAGAAAGCCGCCCTTGCGCGCGACACGGATCTCGGGCACGGCCATGTCGGGCGCTTCGCCGCGCCAGGCCAGCTTGGCCGCCACGGCGGGCGACACCGAGGCCGGCACGGCGTCGGCGAGCGCCAGCGGCGCCGCCAGCAGACAGGCGCCGGCCAGCGAGGCCCGGGCGCACCAGTTCAGGATGGGGTTCATGCTTGGATGGGGTTGGGGTTCACAGGGCGGCGGCCGCGGCCTTGGCGGACGTCGTCGGGCGGGGCTTGCGGGCCGGCTTGGCCGCGGGTTTCACGGCCACGGGCTTGGCGGCCGGCGCCACGGCCGGCGTGGCCACCGCCTCCACCAGGGGCAGCTGGCCGAACTGGCCGACCGCGCCCGCCAGCGGGCGACCTTCGTACAGGCGCAGCGGCACCACGGCGTACTGGCCGTCCACGCGGGCCTTGCCGAAGCTCACGCCGTGCAAGCTGATGTCGTGCTCGCCGGGCGGCAGGTGCGCGCGCGCCAGGTAGACACGCCCGGGCAGCATGCGCCACATGCGGTCGTCGGCCTGTTCGGTGGCGGCCGACGCCACGATGCCGATCAGGCCGCCCAGCAGGCCGCCCTGCTTCTGCAGCTGGTCCTGCACCACGCCCTTGGCGATGGCGCGCGAGAAGCCGCGCATCACCATGCCCGGCATCTCGTCGCGCAGGGCGCGGCGCGCCATCACGTTGAGGTCGACCACCTTGCTCAGGGGCAGCGCGCGCTCGCCGACCTGCAGGCTCTCCAGCGGGGCGTCGCGCGAGGGATCGATCACCGGGTAGGAGATGCTCACCGTGCGGATGCTGGAGCCCACCGGCACCGGCAGCGTGAAGGCCTTGGGCACGCGCGCCGGGGCCACCCCGGCCTCGACGACGAACAGCACGTCGGTCATGCGCTGCTTGCGCTTCCAGGTGAAGCCGGTGCGCTCGTCCAGGCCGCGCAGGCCCTCTTCCAGCGCGGGCGCGCCCGGGCGCAGCTCGATGGCCTTGCGGTAGCCCGGCGCGGCCAGGCCCGGCTCGTTGAGCGATTCGTAGACGAAGCCCGCCAGGTAGTGGCTCAGCGCGTTCTGGTAGCCGTTCTGCAGCGCCAGCACCTCGGGGTCGTCCAGCAGTTCGACCGGGTAGCCGTTGATCTCGCGGCCTTGGGCCTGCACGCCGCGGCCCTTGGCCTCGTCGACCGTGCTCTGCGTTTCCTTGCTGCGGAACTCGGCGATCACGGCCTCGCGCTCGTGGGTGCGCTTGATGTCCACGCGCGCCTCGTCGATGCGGCCCTGGCCCAGCCGGTTGAGGGCGAGGCGGGTGGTGAGCCAGACCTTCTCATAGTCCTGGCCCTCGTACACCTTGAGGCGCTCGCTCACCAGCGCCGCGCCCACGGTGCCCATGAGCTTCTGCGGGTCGGTCTTGGCCGCCTGCTCCCATTCCTGCACCTTGGCATCGGCGGCCAGGAAGGCCTCGGTGCTGGGCTCGATCTGGCCGTCCAGGCGCAGCAGCTCGCCCTTCTCCAGGTTGTAGAGCAGTTCCTTGCGCGCCTCGGGCGAGGCATGGCGCTCGTCCAGGCGCGTCAGTGCGGTCTTGAAGTCCCCTTGTTGTCCTGCCGCCTGCATCTGGGTGGCGGTCTCGTGGTGGCTTTGCATGCTGGCGCAACCCGCCAGCCACACCGTGGCCAGCACCGCCAGCCAGGTCACCCCTCTTTTTGCTTTCATCTCACTCCTCCGATTGAGTTGGTCCTCTGGGCCCGCCCAATCTCGACAGATGTGAACAAAAGTTAAGGGGCGACCAACGGCAAGGCGTGGGAAAGTGCACAGGTGAGTGCACGGCCGACGCCGCGCGGTGGCTTCAGCGCGCCGAACGGGCGCGACGGCCGGGGGCAGCGGCGATGCGCTCGACCAGCCAGGCCAGGCCCGGGTCCTCGCCCGCGCGCCGGCTCATGGCGAGCTGGTGGCGAAACGGCTCCAGGGCAAACGGCAGGGCGCGCCGCACCAGGCCCCGGGCCGCGGCGTCCGGCGCCAGGTCGTCGGGCACCGTCAACAACAGCTCGCCGCGCGGCAGCAAGCCCAAGGCGGCGCCGAAGTGGGCGGCCACCAAGCGGATGTCGCGCGCATGCCCCAGGCGCGCCAGCGTCTGGTCGATGCCGCCGAAAGCGCCCGGCTGCACCAGCACCTGCAGGTGCTGGGCCGAGAGGTAGCGCGCCAGCGTCAAGCGCCCGGTGGCCAGCGGGTGGCCGGCGCGCATCAGGCACACATAGGGCGACTCGCGCACCGTGCGCACGGCGATGGTGTCGTCGGCGCTGTTGAACACGCCCAGGGCCAGGTCCAGCGCGCCGGCGCGGATCATGTCGGCGGCGTTGCTGCGGCCCGCGTGCAGCAGCTGCAGGCGCACGCCGGGCGCGTCGCGCAGCAGGTCCTCGAGCACCGGTCCCAGCAGGGCCTGGGCCGCGTGATCCGAGCAGCCGAGGTGGAACTGGCGCTGCGACTGGCGCGGATCGAAGGCACTGGACAGCGAGAACACGCGCTGCGCGCGCGCCAGCAGGGCGCGCACCTCCGGGTGCAGGGCCACGG
>NZ_MKSS01000331.1:0-7210 GCF_001897365.1 Hydrogenophaga sp. 70-12 | reverse complement strand
TGATCGCGACCGTCTTGCCCTTGATGAGGGACAGATCGCAGTCCTTGTCGTAGAAAACTTTCATGGTTGCTCCGTTGGAATGGAAGGGGTGATCAGACGCGCAGGATTCTCTCGCCGCGGCCGATGCCGCTGGCACCGGTGCGCACCGTCTCCAGGATGGCGCCGCGGTCGATGGCTTCCAGGAAGGCGTCGTTCTTGCCCTGGTCGCCGGTGAGTTCGATGGTGTAGCTCTTGTCGGTCACGTCGATGATGCGGCCGCGGAAGATGTCGGCCATGCGCTTCATCTCCTCGCGTTCCTTGCCCACCGCGCGCACCTTCACCATCATGAGCTCGCGCTCGGTGTAGGCGCCTTCGGTGAGGTCGACGACCTTGACCACCTCGATGAGGCGGTTCAGGTGCTTGGTGATCTGCTCGATGACGTCGTCCGACCCGGTGGTCTGGATCGTCATGCGCGAGAGGCTCGGGTCCTCCGTCGGCGCCACGGTGAGCGATTCGATGTTGTAGCCACGGGCCGAGAACAGGCCCACCACGCGGGAGAGTGCGCCGGGCTCGTTCTCGAGCAGCACGGCAATGATGTGCTTCATATGCAGCTTCCTCTTTTTGCCGCCCTCCCCCGTGCACGGTAATGCACGGGCTCGACGGTCAATAGATTCGACTTGGGGATGGACCGGCCTCGCGGCCGGTCCGCGGGGGGTGGATCAGAGGTCTTCCGAACCCAGCAGCATCTCGGTGATGCCCTTGCCGGCCTGGACCATGGGGAACACGTTCTCGGTCGGGTCGGTGCGGAAGTCCATGAAGACCGTGCGGTCCTTGAGCTTGCGCGCCTCGCGCAGCGCCGGCTCCACGTCCTGCGGGCGCTCGATCAGCATGCCCACGTGGCCATAAGCCTCGGCCAGCTTCACGAAGTTGGGCAGCGCGTCCATGTAGCTGTGGCTGTAGCGGCCCGAGTACTCGATCTCCTGCCACTGACGCACCATGCCCAGGTAGCGGTTGTTGAGCGAGACCACCTTGATCGGCGTGTTGTATTGCAGGCAGGTGGACAGCTCCTGGATGCACATCTGCACCGAACCTTCGCCGGTGATGCAGAACACCTCGGACTCGGGCTTCGCGAGCTTGATGCCCATGGCGTAGGGAATGCCCACGCCCATGGTGCCCAGGCCACCCGAGTTGATCCAGCGGCGTGGCTGATCGAAGCGATAGAACTGCGCCGCCCACATCTGGTGCTGGCCGACGTCGGAGGTGATGTACGTCTCCGTGTCCTTGGTCATGTTCCACAGGGTCTCGATGACCATCTGGGGCTTGATGACGTCCGTGTTGTGGCGGTCGTACTTGAGGCAATCGCGCGAGCGCCACCCCTCGATCGTCTTCCACCAATCCGCCAGCGCCTTCTCGTCCGCGCGCTGAGGCGTCTCGCGCACCATGTGGATCAGCTCGGTGAGCACGTCCTTCACGTCGCCGACAATGGGCACATCGACCTTGACGCGCTTGGAGATGCTCGACGGGTCGATGTCGATGTGGATGATCTTGCGCTCGTTCTGCGCGAAGTGCTTGGGGTTACCGATCACGCGGTCGTCGAAACGCGCGCCCACGGCCAGCAGCACGTCGCAGTTCTGCATGGCGTTGTTGGCTTCGATGGTGCCGTGCATGCCCAGCATGCCGAGGAACTTGCGGTCCGACGCGGGGTAGGCGCCCAGGCCCATGAGCGTGTTCGTCACCGGGTAGCCGAGCATGTCGACCAGCGTGCGCAATTCCTGCGTGGCATTGCCCAGCAGCACGCCGCCACCGGTGTAGATGTAGGGACGCTTGGCGCTCAGCAACAGCTGCAAGGCCTTGCGAATCTGGCCACCATGGCCCTTGCGCACCGGGTTGTAGGAGCGCATGGCCACGGACTCGGGGTACCCGGTCCAGGTGGTCTTGTTGAAGGACACGTCCTTCGGGATGTCCACGACCACGGGGCCGGGTCGGCCCGAGCGCGCGATGTGGAACGCCTTCTTCATCACCTCGGCCATGTGGCGCACGTCCTTCACCAGGAAGTTGTGCTTGACGATGGGGCGCGTGATGCCGACCGTGTCGCATTCCTGGAAGGCGTCCAGGCCGATGGCCGCCGACGGCACCTGCCCGGTGAGGATCACCATCGGGATGCTGTCCATGTAGGCCGTGGCGATGCCGGTGACGGCGTTGGTCACGCCGGGACCGGAGGTGACCAGGGCCACACCCACGTCGCCCGTGGCGCGCGCGTAGCCGTCGGCGGCGTGCACGGCGGCCTGCTCGTGGCGCACCAGCACGTGCTGGATGCTGTCCTGCTTGTAGAAGGCGTCGTAGATGTGCAGCACGGCACCGCCGGGGTAGCCCCAGACGTACTTCACGCCTTCGGCCTGCAGGGCCTTGACGAGGATTTCCGCGCCGCGGAGTTCGAGGGGGGGCTGGCCGGATGTGGAAGCGGCGGCCGCCGAGGCCAGTTCGGCCTTGGTGATGTCCATGATCAACCTTTCGAGAATTTCTCTGACGAAAAACCTTGGGTGCCCCTTGGCCCACCCTTGTGGGGCGGCTTCGGGACTTGAGACCAGTGGCCATGGGCGGAACGATCTGCCGCCGGACCCTGATCCGTTTGCCTTGTGAAGACGGAAGCCCGAGATTATGGCACTGCAGCAAAAGCCGGCCAGGGCTTTTTTGTCGGCCCGGGCCGGAATGCGACAATTCCGCCCTTCTCCCAGAGTCCCCATGACCCCCGACGCCCCCGCTTCCGGCGCCGCCGACCGCCCCGACCGCCCCGACCTCACCGCCCCTTCGCTGCGCCGCCGCATGGCCTGCTGGCTGTACGAAGGCATGCTCATGTTCGGTGTGGTCTTCATCGCCGGCTACCTGTTCTCCGCCCTCACCCAACAGCGCCACGCACTGGAAGGCCGCCACGCCCTGCAGGGCTTCCTGTTCGTGGTCTTCGGCATCTACTTCACCTGGTTCTGGCACAAGGGGCAGACCCTGGCGCAGAAGACTTGGCACATCCGCGTGGTGGACACCGCAGGCCGGCCGATTGGCCAGGCCCGCGCCCTGGTGCGCTACGTGTTCTCGTGGCTGTGGCTGCTGCCGCCACTGGCGCTGAGCTGGGTGCTCGGTGCCCAGGGCGGCGAGGCCGCCGTGCTGCTGATCGGCTGGGTGCTGGTCTATGCGCTGCTCTCGCGCCTGCACGCGCAGCGCCAGTTCCTGCACGACGCGCTGGCCGGCACCCGGCTCGTGCACCACGCGCCGCCCCCCCAACCGAAGAAACCGAAGAAAGCGCGCCGCCCGTGAACGCCCCCGAAGTGAACCCGCAGAAGCGCCGGCGCGGCATCAGCCGCGTGTGGCACGCGATGTTTTACTCCCTGGCCGGGCTGCGCGCCGGTTGGGGCGAAGCCGCCTTTCGCCAGGAGGCCATCGCCGCCTTCCTGCTGGTGCCGCTGGCTTTCTGGGTGGGAGAGGGATGGGTCGAGGTGGCGCTGCTGATCGGTACCGTGGTGCTGGTGATGGTGGTCGAGTTGCTCAACACCGGCATCGAGACGGCCATCGACCGCATCGGGCCCGAATGGCACGCGCTGTCCAAGCGTGCCAAGGACATGGGCAGCGCCGCCGTGCTGCTGAGCCTGCTGCTGTGCGGTGGCACCTGGCTGGCGGCGTTGTGGGTGCACGCGAAGGATCTGCTGTGAGCGCCCCGAGTTTTTCCCTTTGTGTGTACTGCGGTTCGAGGCCGGGGGGGAGTCCCGCGTTCCTGGACGCCGCCCGCCAGGTGGGCGAATGGATCGGCCGCCACGGTGGCCAGCTCGTCTATGGCGGTGGCCGCAACGGCCTGATGGGCGTGGTCGCCGACAGCACGCTCAAGGCCGGCGGCCGCGTAGTGGGCATCATTCCCAAGGCCTTGGTGGAAAAGGAATGGGCCCACAACGGCTGTACCGAACTGCACGTGGTGGACACCATGCACGAGCGCAAACGCCTCATGGCCGAGCACGCGCACGCCTTCCTGGCCCTGCCCGGCGGCATCGGTACCTTCGAGGAGTTCTTTGAAGTCTGGACCTGGCGCCAGCTGGGCTACCACGACAAGCCCGTGGGCCTGCTCAACGTCGGCGGCTACTACGAGGGCCTGATGGCCTTCCTGCGCACCGCCGTGCAGGCGCAGTTCATGAACGACTGGCAGATGGACCTGATCCGCGTGGACGCGGACATCGAGCGCCTGCTGCCGGCGCTCATCGAGGCCGCGGGCACGGCGCCACAGCCTCGTCTGGACGAAATCTGAGCGCCTGAACCTGTGCGGGAGGGCGCGCGGGCGCTCAGACCGCGGTTTCGTCTTCTTCGCCGGTGCGGATGCGCACCACGCGTTCGACAGAGGTGACGAAGATCTTGCCGTCGCCAATCTTGCCGGTGCGCGCGGCGCGCACGATGGCATCGACGCAGCGATCCACGTCTTCGTCCTTCACGACGACCTCGACCTTCACCTTCGGCAGAAAGTCCACCACGTATTCGGCGCCGCGGTACAGCTCGGTGTGTCCCTTCTGCCGCCCGAAGCCCTTGACCTCCGTCACCGTCAAGCCGGTCACGCCTTGTTCGGCCAGCGCTTCGCGCACCTCCTCGAGCTTGAACGGCTTGATGACGGCGGTGATCTGTTTCATGAGCGGGGCCCTTATGGATGACGGAACGTGCCGAAAAATGTATCACGCTCACGTCATCGACCGGCCCCGCAGGCCCGGCCAGCCGAAGGCCGTCGTCGGAAATGGATCTTTCGCTGTCCCCGACACCCTCGCGTGCCATACTGCCGCCCCCATACCGCCCCACGCCATGCCCCCTCACTGGCCCCGTCACGTCCCCATCACCGTGAGCTGCCGCGGTGGTCACCCGGAGAACGTGCACCACGGCTCGTTCGCGGTGGTCGATCGTGCGGGTCGGGTGCTCGCGAAGGCGGGCGACGTGGACACACCGGTGTTCACGCGCTCTTCGCTCAAGCCGTTCCAGGCCATGCCACTGATCGCGCGCTCGGCCGAGCGGCTGGCGCTGGACGAGGCCGACATCGCCTTGCTGTGTGCCAGTCACAACGGCGAGCCGGAACACGTGGCCCGCGTGGCCGCGCTGCTCGCGCGCATCGGTGCCGACGAATCGGCCCTGGCCTGCGGCGCGCACGAGCCGTATGTGTTCCGCTTCAACGGCCTGACGCCGCCGACCGGCGAGCGCTACGGCCCGCTGCACCACAACTGCTCGGGCAAGCACGCGGGCATGCTGCTGCTGGCCGAGGCTTTGGGGGCCCCTCTGGCGGGCTACCTGGCACCCGACCACCCCGCACAACGCGAGATCGCGCGCTGCGTGAGCCACTGGTCGGGCCTGCCCGAGGCCGCTCTGGTGCGCGGCCTCGACGGTTGCAGCGCGCCGAACTTCGCCCTGCCGCTGCGTTCGCTGGCACAGGCCTTCGCGCGGCTCGCCTCGCCCGAGCCCGACCCCGTGTACGGCCAGGCGCCGCAGCGCATCGCGCGAGCCATGAGCCGGCACCCCCACCTGGTGAGCGGCCGGGGCCGCAACGACCTGTTCCTCATGCGCGCGGGCCGGGGCGACTGGGTGAGCAAGGTGGGCGCCGACGGTGTGCAGGCACTGGCCAGTTTCCGTCGCGGCATCGCCATCGCGGCCAAATGCGGCGACGGTCAACTCACGCCGCTGATGGTGGCGCTGGTGGCCGCCCTGGAACAGCTGGGCTGGATCGACGACGGCATCGACCGCGAGGAGCTGGCCCGGCTGCTGCCGCCGCCGATGCAAAACGCGGCCGGCGCGGAGGTGGGCGAGATGCGGGCCGTGCTGCACCTGTCGGCCGCCTGAAGGGCCCCAGGCGGACGGCTCACGCCCGGTACTTGCTCGTGATCGGGTAGCGCCAGTCCTTGCCAAAGCTGCGGTGCGTCACGCGGATGCCCACGGGCGCCTGGCGGCGCTTGTACTCGTTGATGCGGATCAGCCGCACCACCTTCTCGACGTCCGCGCGCGCGAAGCCCGCGGCCACCAGGGTCTGCGGACTCTGGTCGTTCTCCATGTAGCGCTCGATGATGGCATCGAGCACGGCGTACTCGGGCAGGCTGTCCTGGTCCGTCTGGTCGGGGCGCAGTTCGGCGCTGGGCGGGCGCGTGATGATGCGCTCGGGGATGGGGTTGCCGCCGGTGCCGTAAGGGTCGTGCGCGTTGCGCCAGCGCGCGAGCTTGAAAACCGTGGTCTTGGCCACGTCCTTGATGACCGCAAAGCCGCCGGCCATGTCGCCGTACAGCGTGCAGTAGCCCGTGGCCATCTCGCTCTTGTTGCCGGTGGTCAGCACGATGCTGCCGAACTTGTTGGACAGCGCCATGAGCAGCGTGCCTCGGATGCGCGCCTGCAGGTTCTCTTCGGTGGTGTCCTCGGCGCGGCCCTCGAACAGCGGCGCAAGCGAGGCCTTGAAGGCTTCGAACTCGGGCGCGATGGCGATCTCGTCGTAGCGCACGCCCAGGCGCGCGGCCATGTCGCGCGCGTCGATCCAGGAAATGTCGGCCGTGTAGGGCGAGGGCATCATCACCGTGCGCACCTTGTCCCTGCCCAGCGCGTCGACGGCGATGGCCAGCACCAGGGCCGAATCGATGCCACCCGACAGGCCCAGGATGGCGCCGGGAAATCCGTTCTTGCCGACGTAGTCGCGCACGCCGAGCACCAGGGCGTGCCACAGGTCGGCCTCGGCGCTGTGTTCGCGATCGATGGCGGCGTGGATGCGCCAGGCGCCCTGCCCCGCGCGCTCGAAGCGGGCGTCGAACTCGGCTTCCTCGAAGCTGCGCGCGCGCCCGGCGAGATCGCCCGCCGCGTCGAGCACGAAGCTGCGGCCCTCGAACACGATCTCGTCCTGCCCGCCCACCAGGTGGGCGTAGACCAGCGGCAGGCCGGTGGCGCGCACGCGTTCGCGCATGGTGGCCTCGCGTTCACCGCCCTTGCCGGCATGGAAGGGCGAGGCGTTGATCACCGCCAGCAGCTCGGCGCCCGCGGCGCGCGCGTCGGCGGCCGGCGCCTCGAACCAGGCGTCCTCGCAAATGAGCAGGCCCACGCGCACCGGCTGGCCGTCGGTGCCGGGCACGTCGAACACGCAGGGGGTGTGACCGGGCACGAAGTAGCGGCGCTCGTCGAAGACCTGGTAATTGGGCAGCTCGCGCTTGGCGTAGGTCGCCACCACACGGCCTTCGCACAGCACCGTGGC